>DATGEF010000628.1:0-5354 GCA_035310405.1 Chloroflexia bacterium
CGCCGGCCGCATACGACTGGAGCTCGGCCAGCGCCGCGGCGGGGCGGCCGGCGGCCAGGTGCGCCCGCCCGGCCCAGAAGGCGGCTTGCAGGCTGCGGGTGCTGGTCGGATAGGTGCGGGCAAAGAGGGCAAAGCGACTGATCGCCGCATCATATTGCCCGGCCTGGAAGAGGCTGATGCCCAGGCGCCAGCGGGCTTCCGCGCCGGCGGCCGGGGGGGGCACGGCGTCGGCGATCGGCTGGTAGAGAGCGACCGCGTCTTCATAGCGGCCCTCCTGCTCGGCGAGGGCGGCCGCCGCCAGGGCCGGGGGCAGGGCCGGATCGGCCTGCTCCGGGTGGTCGGCGCCCGGCGTACCGGCCGGATTCGCCGCCCCCCCGGCCGGAAAGAACGCGAGATCGGGGGTCGCCGTAGGTCCTGTCCCCGGCCGCGACCCCGCGCTCGCCGACCCCGCGGGCCCGCGGCCCCCGCCGGGCTGCTGGGCCACCACCGCCCCCAGGGCGACCACGGCGGTCAGCAGCACCAGCACGAGGGCCAGAAAAGCGACTTCCCGGCCGCGGGCCCGGCGGGCCGCGGGCGGCGCCGCGGCCGGAGGGGCGGGCGCGCGGTCCGGCCCCGGCCGGCTTTGCAGCCAGCCCGGCAGCGCGCCAGTCGCCGCCAGAGGCGGGGCGGCGGGCGGCGCGGGTGCCGGCGGCGCGGGCGGGACGGCGGGCGGTACCGGCGCCGGTGGCCCGGGCGTGGCGCCGGGCGGGCCGCCGCGCGTATCCCGACCCTCCGCGCTGCCGGCGGGAATCCAGGCCGGCAAGGGCCGGGTGCGCTGCTCCGGGGAGTGGCTGTCCGATTCAGGCATGATGCATCCCGCCCGGCAACTTTGGTGCCACCGACGAGTAGGCAGTAGGCAGTAGGCAGTAATTAGCGGTTTGCTCAACTGATGACGCTGTGCTGTCCAGCTTGCCGGCCCCAAGGTACGCTGGAGGTTGCCCATTCGCCGGTACTCGATGTGCTCCAGGCGCTGAAGAAGCCGGCTACGGGCAACTGGTGACGCTGGCCAGGGCCAGAGCAGCGCGGCAGATCTGCTCCGGCACGGTGGCAGGGTCGGCGGCCCACAGATGCGCCGCGTCAAACCAGGCGCCAAAGGCGGCGTGCGCCCGCAGGTGGGCGACGACAGCCCAGGCGCTGACCAGGTCGGTGGAGTAGGGCGGGCAGGGCGGTGTAGGGCAGCCGGCGGCCCAATCGACGGTGTCGTTGAAACCTTCTAAGCCGCAGCCCGTGCAGCGACAGTAGAAGCCGCGGCCCTCATTGTGGTCGGGATGGTCGGCGACGAGCGCCCGGATCTCCGCGTGGTCCCGGTCGAGCGTCAGACCCAGGACCTGCTCGGCGACCGCGATATCGAGTTGACAGCTGGCGAGGGTGCCGATCGAGGGCCAACGAATCCGCTGGTGGTAAGTGTGTCGTGCGGTATAGCGAGGTGAGTTCGCCATCCTGTTTTTATACCGCAAAATCGCGGAAGGATTCCGCGCTAAGTACAATCAAACACCTTTTCCCGGCGAAAATGCCGCCATAACATTGATTCTCCGGCATTTCTGGTGATTTGAGACCGTCGCCAGCAGAGGCGTTGGAAATTTTCAGCATAAAATGCGCTTATGAAACCCTGTCATCACCAGAAGCGCCGGAGAACCATAACATTTCAATCGGATCGAACCAGCGACTATAGGTCGGTACGTATAGCAGCACAAGCCGCCCCGCCACCCCTGCATCGCCAGCTGCCGCCGGTCGACTCGTCGTACTGCCTACCGCCTACTGCCTACTCGTCCGTCAGTCGAGATATTCCTTGAGGCGGCGGGTTTCTTTGGCGGCCCGCAGCTTGGTCAGGGCTTCGGCCTCGATCTGGCGCACGCGCTCGCGCGACACGCCCAGCTCTTCGCCGAGCTCGGCCAGGGTGCGGTTGTAGCCATCCTCCAGGCCGTAGCGCAGCTGGATGACCCGGCGCTCGCGCACGGTCAGCGTGTCGAGCATGTCGGCGACTTCTTCGCGCAGGATCTGGTGGCTGGCGGCCTCGGCGGGCGCCACCGTGTTGCGATCTTCGATAATGTCGCCCAGCGACGCATCTTCTTCCTCGCCGATCGGCATCTCCAGCGAAACCGTTTGCTGCGAGGCGCCGACGATCTGGCGCACTTTATCGGCCGTGATATGCATCGTGCGCGCGATCTCCTCGGCCGTCGGCTCGCGGCCGAGCTCCTGCTGGAGCCGGTGCGAGACCTGGGTCAGGCGGCCGACCGCTTCCACCATATGCACCGGCAGCCGGATCGTGCGGCTCTGGTCGGCGATCGCGCGCGTGATCGCCTGGCGGATCCACCAGGTCGCATACGTGCTGAAGCGGTGCCCTTTGCGGTAGTCGAACCGATCGACCGCCCGCAGCAGGCCAAAATTGCCCTCTTGAATGAGATCCAGCAGCGAGATGCCGCGCCCGGCGTATTTGCGGGCCACGCTGACCACGAGGCGGAGGTTGGCCTCGATCAGCCGGCGGCGCGCCGCCACCCCGCGCGCATGATCGGTGCGCATGCGGTGGCGCTCGTCGTAGGTCAGCGGTTCCAGCGACTCCAGGCATTGCAGCGCGCGCTTGCCTTTTTGCATGCTGATCGCCAGCGCGATCTCGTCCGTCGCAGAGAGGAGGGAGACCCGCCCTATTTCGCGGAGGTACATGCCAACCGAGTCCTCAGCGCTTTTATGCTCGAAGCCACTGATCGGCTCAAGATGCAGAAGATCGTCGTCTTCGACTCCGCCGGCAACCGGTTCCTGGCCTTCGTTCAACTCCATCACTGCGCGCTCCTCTTCCACTAGCTCCAAATCGACGTTCGCGGGTTCATCGCCCTCGAAAGTCTGGAGATCTAGATCCTCAAAATCGTAAACATCGTACCGCGTCACGGCTTCCATGAGCGTGCACCACCCTGCACCTTAAACTACGCAACCCGCCGCCAGCGCGGCGGAGGCAGGTGTCGTCAGATTGGGGATGTCATCCTTTCTTGACTAGAGTTTGTTTCGCTCGACCAACCTAATCCATGGCGCATAGGCTCATCCGACCTAAATGTCTGATGAGCCCTTCGCCTATATAACGCGAGAACCCAACTAAAAGTTTCACCGGGGGAGCCAAGGATGTGGCGAGTCGCAGGTGTCGAGGTGCAGTCCTTCAAAAATTCGGCTCCTTAGAGAATTTCCCGGCCGGCGTCACGCGATGTTGCGCAGAGTTCCTGCAAATCGGCACGATATGACATGTTATATTTGTATCATATTTCACGATCTTTGTCAATAGATTGGCCCCTTAACAACGCGTTAACCGGCAGCGCGGCGGCTTGCCCGGCCCGGGCCGATCTGCTATGATAGCGCCACAGTTGGCGGCTGGCACGCCGATCCCCTATGGCGAAACCCGAGGTACAAGACCATGCAAGCTGATCCCGTCTCCCCCGCGCATGAACATGGGAACCATCCGGACCACGATCACGCGCCCAACAGCGCCGCCCACGATCATGCGCCTGACGGGGCCGACGACCATGATCACGATCGTGATCATGATCATGATCACGATCATGATCACGCGGGCGGCCCGATCGCACAAGTGCTGGCCCTGGTCGGGCTCGGGCATGGGCACACCCACGGCAGCGTGCAGATCGATGCGGCCCTGGAGAGCAGCACGGAGGGCATCCGGGCGATCCGCACGAGCCTGCTGCTGCTGGGCCTCACGGCCGCCTTCCAGCTCGGCATCGCGATCATCAGCGGCAGCGCCGGGCTGCTGGCCGATACCATCCACAACGCGGCCGACGCGCTGACCGCCCTGCCGCTCTGGATCGCCTTTACCCTCACCCGGCGCCCCCCGAACCGCCGCTTCACCTACGGCTACGACCGCGCGGAGGACGTGGCCGGGGTCGTGATCGTGGCGATTATCTTTATCAGCGCCCTGGTCGCCGTCTGGGAGTCGCTGGACAAGCTGCTGCATCCGCAGGTCCTGGCCAACATCTGGTGGGTCGTGCTGGCCGCGCTGGTCGGGTTCGCGGGCAATGAAGCGGTCGCCCTGATCCGCATCCGCACGGGCACGCGGATCGGCAGTGCCGCGCTGGTAGCCGATGGCCAGCACGCCCGGGCCGATGGCCTGACCTCGCTCGCCGTGTTGATCGGCGCCTTCGGCGCCCTCTTCGGGTTCCCCATCCTCGATCCCCTGGTCGGCCTGCTGATCACGGCGGCGATCCTGGTGATCGGCAAAGATGCCGGCCAGGCGATCCTCTACCGCCTGATGGATGCCGTCGACCCCGCCGTGGTCGACAAAGTGGAAGGCCTGGCCCGCCGCACGCCGGGTGTCCAAGCCGTGCATGATGTGCGCGTGCGCTGGCACGGCCATCGCCTGATCGCCGAGCTCCACGCCGATGTCCCCCCCGCCCTGTCGACCGTGGACAGCCATGAGATTGGCGAACAGGTGCGCCATGCCTTGCTGCATGCCGTCCCCGCCCTGTCCGAAGTGCTGGTGCATATCGACCCCGCGGGTCACTCGCCCGAGCACTATCACGAAACCACCTGGCACCACCGTCGGAATTGACAGGATTCGGGCCGATCAGGTATATTAGAGGGAAGGGGATTCTGCATCGAAGGAGAACACTCCGTCCGATCAGGTCTCCATAATTTTTACTTTTTGTACACTGAACCGGGGTTGCACGCGGCGATTTACAGCGCCGCGATCTGCAGAAAGGAGGCGGACCGTGGCAGATACTAGCGAGAAAACATTAGCCTACGACGTCAGCCTCGCCCCGGCCGGCAACGGCCTCACGCCCGAGCCGCCGCCCTCGGCGCTGGCCCTGCGGCCGCCGTCGGAAGCCTGCCAGCACCCCACCCTGGAGCGTTTGCTCGACCTGGTCCGCACCTACTCGGAGCCGACCGAAGCCGACCTGGCCGCCATCGAGCGGGCCTATCGCTTCGCGGAAAGAGCCCATGCCGGGCAGACGCGGGAGAGCGGCGAGCCCTATATCCAGCATCCGCTCGCCGTGGCCATTATCCTGGCCGAGATGCGCCTGGTCGATCCCGAAACCTTGCAGGCGACCCTCCTCCACGACGCGCTGGAAGATAACCATACGGTCACCCGCGCCGCCCTGGTCGAGGCGTTCGGCGAGCCCGTCACCCGTCTGGTGGACGGGGTAACCAAGCTGAGCACCCTGCCCAAGACCGCCCGCCTGGACGACCCCGAGCGCCGGGAAACCGCGAAAAAACAGGAACAGGCCGAAACCCTGCGCAAGATGTTTATGGCCATGTTCGACGATATGCGCGTCGTCTTGATCAAGCTGGGCGACCGGGTCCATAATATGCGGACCCTGGAC
>DATGEF010000629.1:0-3441 GCA_035310405.1 Chloroflexia bacterium
CGCCCGACGATCACGACCTGCCCGGCCGCCGTGGCCGCCATCACCGCGGCGCGCCGCGCCTGATCGTAGGCCGCTGCGTCGCGGTCTAGGGGCACGACGGCCCCCCCGATCGGGATGGGGGCCTGGAGGACGCTCAAGCCGGTCAGCACGCGCAGGGCGAGACTGTCGACATGCTCGTCATGCGACTCGGCTTCCCCTTCGCTCACCCCCAGCGCCTGCGCCACCTGCGCGACCACCTCGTGGTCCACCAGCCGCCAGCCGAGCCGGGCGGCCAAGCGGGCAGCGATCTCCCCGCCGCCACTGCCATATTCCCGCGAAATCGTCACCACCTGCATCGCGCCGGCCGGGTGCGGCTCCTGAGTCATCGGTCATTCTCCTGCCCCGCCCGGCGGGGTGCCGGGCCAGCCGCGGAGCTGCCGGCCTCCGCCAGCTCTCGGCTCTCCACCTCGGTAGCCCCGTCCATGCCGTCTTCCGCCAGTTCCGGGGTCAGCGCCTCGGTGGCCCCTTCCACGGCCATGGCCTCGACATTCGCCGTCTGGCGGCTGGCGCGCTTGCGCAGGGTGATCTCGGGGATGAAGGCGACCAGGATCACGGAGAAGGCCAGGATGAGCGCGCCGATCAGGAACGCGGTGGTGGTGGCCGCCCCCAGCGCCGGCCGGATCGGCGCCTGGATCGCCGTCAGCGTTTGCTGGATCAGCGCCGCCGGCAGCCCGCGGCTTTGCAACTGCGCTTGCAGCGCCGTGATCGTGTCCGGGCTGATCAACGCCTGGGGACTGAGCGCGTTCAGGAAGGTCCCGAATTGCGGGCTGGCTTTGAGCTGGGGCGCCAGGTGCGCCGCGTATTCGCTGCTGAAGCGATTGTTCACGATGGTCCCGAACACGGCCACCCCGACCGCGCTGCCGATGGAGCGGAAGAAGGTCGTCGCCGAGGTGACCACGCCCAACCGCTGCGGCGGGAAGGCGTTCTGCACAATCAGGGTGTAGAGCGGCTGCGCGATGCCCAGGCCGAGGCCCATGACTACCATGTAGGCGAGCGTCTGCCAGCGCGGGATGTCCACCGCCATCGTCGAGAGCAGGAACAGGCCGACCGCGGCCACGGCCTGCCCGACGATCGCCAGTATCCGGTATTTGCCGGTACGACTCACAATCTGCCCGGAAACCACACTCATCGTAATCATGCCGAACATCAGCGGCAGAATGGCGTTGCCGCTGTTGGTGGCGTTGTCGCCCTGCACGCCCTGGATGAACAGCGGCAGATTAATCAACGCGCCGAACATGCCGAAGCCGACGAGCAACACGGTCAACACCGACAGGCTAAAGACCCGATGCCGGAACAGGTCCAGCGGCAGCAAGGGCTCGGCGGCGCGCGATTCGACCCAGATAAACACGCCGACCATCACCAGCCCCAGCGCAAACAGGCCGATAATG
Organism: Chloroflexia bacterium; assembly: GCA_035310405.1. Classification (GTDB taxonomy): domain Bacteria; phylum Chloroflexota; class Chloroflexia; order QHBQ01; family JAICKM01; genus JAICKM01. Next base: position 1,428 of record DATGEF010000629.1, read on the forward strand.
GGCCCCGAGTTCCAGGCGAAATCTTTGCCGCCCCCGAGCGAGAGCGCCAGCAGGATCGGCGTCGTGGCGGCAATGAGCGTCAGCGCCCCCCACCAGTCGATGATTTTGCGTGTGGTGCGCATATGGATAATTTGGGGGAACGTCAAGGCGACCATCGGCACGGCGATCAGGCCGACCGGGAGGTTCACGTAGAAGACCCACTGCCAGCCGATGTTATCGGTGATGTAGCCCCCGATGCTCGGCCCGATCACGCTGGAGAGGCCAAAGACCGCCCCGAACAGGCCCTGCCAGCGGCCGCGCTCCGCGGGCGCCACCAGGTCGCCGATAATGGTGAAGGCGTTCGCCATCAGCAGCCCGCCGCCAATGCCCTGGATGGCCCGGAAGACAATCAGCTCGGCCATGCCGACGGTCAGGCCGGGCACGGTCAGGCCGAACAGGTTGAAGGGATCGGTGCCGCTGCTGAGGCCACAGACGGCGGAGGCGACGACAAAGAGCACCATGCCGCCGACAAAGAACCACTTGCGGCCGTAGAGGTCGCCGAGTTTGCCGGCGATGGGCACGGTGATCGTGGAGGTGAGCAGATAGGCGGTGGTGACCCAGGCGTAATGCTCCAGGCCGTGCAGGTCGCGGATGATGCGGAACATTGCCGGGCCGACGACGGTTTGATCGAGCGCGGCCAGCAGCAGGCCGAGCATCACGCCGCCCATCATCACCAGGAGCTGGCGGCCGTGGACCTCGGTGGACGGGGCGGCGGCGGCAGCAGCGGCCGGAGCCGCAGAAACATGGTCCATAAAAACGCAATCTCCTTACACAACTTCCCTAGATAACTTCGCTACGTAACTTCACTACATAACTTCACGACGCCCTTCCCAACAGCCCCCGGCCCGGCTTAGGCGGGATCGGCCGCGGCGCCCAGGCTGGCCAGGTGGCCGAGGGCGGTGATCACCTCCTGGAGCTGGGTATCGGTGAGCGGGTCGAGCGCGCGGGCCAGGTTGGCGAGCCAGGCGCGAGTCGCGCGCGCGAGTTCCTGCTGCCCCGCGGGGGTGACCGTGACCCGCACCGAGCGGCGATTCGCGGGGTCGGTGTGTCGCGCCACCAGCCCCTGGTCCTCCAGGACATTGAGGATCTTGGACATGGCCGGGTCGGAGACCGCACAGCGGACGGCGAGATCGCCGGGGGCCAGCTGCGGCTCGTCGGTGAGTAACTGCAACACATAGAACTGGGCGTCGCTGAGGGGCCGCTCATCAGGGGCCGGCGCGGCGGCGCGCGCCTGTTTCAAGATACGCCGCAACACCTGGACAGAGCGCAAGAGCTGCTGGGCGGCGGCCTCCCGCAATTCCTGGTGGCGGGGTGGGGCGCCGCCCGGGCGGGAAACGCGGCCAGGCAGATGGGTGATCATACGGAAGACCTCGCTACAGTGGCGCTTGCCGGCCACCGGTTAAGAATTATCCAAGCTAACGGTTAAATCAAATAATTGTTCACCAGGAAAATTATACCAGAAAGAAAGCTCCGAGTCAAGGGGTATCCAAAATCCAAATTCGTTTTCTGCTCCCCTCGCTTCTTCGGCTAGGCACGCTTGCGCTTCGGCGGTGGGCCTGTTATAGTTGCCCACGCCGCCAAACCTAGGCCGCCGCGCCGAACCCGCGCGTACTATAGCTACGGGGTCGTGGTCCGGGCGAGAAGGAGTTACGGGATGGCGCCCATTTCCTTGCGTCCGGGGCAATTCACCGACCTAGAGGCGCTGGTCGCCCTCCAGATTGCCGACGATGTGGCCGATTATGGGGCGCCCCAGGGGCGGTCGGTGGCGGCCGAGCACGCGCGCTGGCAAGCCCTCGACCCGCAGCACGATACCTGGGTGGCGGCGACCGCCCCGCAAGAGCGGATCGGGTACGCGTTCCTGGCCCCGCAGTTACGCGACTCGGGGGCGATCGCCTGGTATCAGGCCTATGTCCTGCCCGCGGCGCGCACGGCCGATCTCTACCAGGCCCTCTTGGGGCCGGCGGAGGCGCGGTTC
>DATGEF010000630.1:0-12518 GCA_035310405.1 Chloroflexia bacterium
CGAAGGCGCCGACGACGAAGACCTCGCCGCCCAGGCCATGCGCCCCGCCACTTATGCCGCTGTCCAACGGCAAGCACCGGACGACGAAGACCTCGCCGCCCAGGCCATGCGCCCCGCCACTTATGCCGCCGTCCAACGGCAAGCCCTGCCGGCAGCACTGAGACAGCCTTCCGGGGGATAACGATGCCGGTCGGAAAGCGCGCAGAGAGGCGATAAAGGCCACTGAGGCCCGGAGCTGTCAAGCTCCGGGCCTCAGCGCCATGCAGGGCCGGCGGGCCGACCCCGACGGTGGGTTATCCTCAGCAAGGATCATGCGGCGAGGGTTTCTGTTGGGCAATGGCGTGAGCAGGTTGCGCTGTTGGGTTAACCTTCCCCACTCGGAGCAGTGCCGATGCGCACCTGTCTGGTTGGATTGTTGATTCTCGCCGGGATGATTACCGATGCGCTCCTGCTGCCCGTGATCCTCATCGGCGGGATCGGGCTGCATCTCGCCACATTCGGGCCGGCGGACGTCGATGGGCTCCAGCGCGGTGTAGGTCTGCTGAACCGTGGCCTCATCCTCGCCACCGTTATTGGGCTGCCGATAAGTATGCGCTTCGGGTGGGAGTGGCGGCAGTTGAAAGGGCTACATTGGCCGATAAAGCGCGGCGTACGGGTCGGCATTCTGCTCACCGGGTTACTCTTCGCTTACGCCGCCGCCTGGCTGCCCCTGACCCTCGCCACTCCTGACCTGTTACGCGCCCTGTATGCTCTGCGCGGCAATACGGCCCTGGCCGTGGCGGTTGGAGTAGCCTTGGGCTGGCTGCTGGTTGTTGCGTTCCGCTGGTGGAAGCATGATGGGGAAGGTGACCTGTGGGAGGATAAGGGGCTGACCCTGTACATCCCCGACCGCGGGCCGGTCTATTACGCAATTCCCAGCCTCCATGATCGGGCCGCGGCGGCGCTCCTGTCCGACTTGCGGGCAACGGGCCTCAGTTGGGCCTGGGAGAGCAACGATCATCCCTTGACCCTGCTCACGCCAGCGCACGAGCCGGACTTTCTGGCCGATTGGATCTGGTTCCACAGCGATGAATACGGCAAGGACATCATCGTATTCGGCCTGGCGGACGGATCGGCTGACCTATTTTTGGATGCGGGTCACCGGGCGGCGCTGCTGACCAACTTTGCAGCGACGGCGGCTGGACCTCTCCACATCATCCTCTGGCAAGAAAGCGACAGTCACCAGACCCTGATCTTTGTGCCGCCGGTGCCGAGTGAGCCGGTGCGGCGCTTGCTGGAGAGGTGGGACGTGCGCGAAGAAACGATCCGCTATCGCCGTCGCGCGCGTGGAATACCCAAGGGGATACCGGGGTTCGGCGGGCGGATGCCGGACGCATCAGGCGCGTGATCGCGGGCCGCGCCGCTGCAACAGATCGGGGGATGTCACGGGAGAGGTGGCGATGGGCCAGCCGCTGTCCCACTTTTTGTCCCGGTAGGTGTCACGCCTCTCGTCCCTGCATCCCCTTCTCGATCGTGTGCAATTCTGCTTTAATAGCAGGGCGTATTAAATAGATCCTGGGTTGGCAGGCTTATAAACCACTATTGAGGAACAATTTGTCGCTATCTATAAGGAGGATCTTCATGAACCTGTTGGGCAAGCGCCGGGTCGCCGGCCTAGTGTTGTCGCTAATGATAATGAGTAGCAGCCTCGTCGCGTGTGGGGGTAGTACCGCGGCTCCCACGGCGGTTCCGCCCGCCCCGACGAATACCACGGCCCCCGCCGCTGCGGCCCCCACCAATACCACGGCCCCCGCCGCCGCGGCCCCCACCAATACAACGGCTCCCGCCGCGGCCGCCCCCACCGATACCCCGGCTCCTGCCGCCGCGGCCCCCACCGATACCCCGGCTCCTGCTGCCGCAGCCCCCACCGATACCCCGGCCGCGGGAGGTAACGGCGGCGGTGGCGCCAGCGGAGATGCCGCGCTGTTTCAGCAGGCCGTCAACGGCATGAAGGCGCTCAAGAGCTATCACATGGATATCACGACGGATGCCGGCGGCCAGAATGTGGCGATGGCGGCCGACGTGGATGTGGCCAACAAAAAGCTGCGCATGGACACTAGCACCGGGGGGCAGAAAATCAGCATCATCGTCATCGGCACTGACGCCTGGATGAGCATGGACGGCGGAAAGACCTATACCGCCAATCCGGCCGGCGCCCAAATGACGCAGTCATTGGACGGCTTTATCAATATGTGGAACACGGCCACCCTCCCAACCCCAACCGGCAGCGGTACAAACGGGCTCAAGGCCGGCACGCCGCCCAGCGAGCAGATCGACGGCGTGGACACCCAACACTTCACGATTGACAGCAAAGACTTCGGCGGCGGCGCGAGCGGCAGCGGTGGGGCCGGCGGCACGGTGGATCTCTGGGTGTCCAGCGGCGCAAACCCCGGCATCCGGCAGATGAAGACGGCGACCACCGGCGCCGGGCAATCATCCAGCGTCACCATCAAGTGGAGCAAGTTCGACGAGGATCTCGGCATCACCGCGCCGCCCAAGTAATCCCTCGCCCAATGGGCGCGGCGCGCCACTGGGCCCATCTGCACCCCGGCATTGAGGCCGGGGGCGGATGGGCCTTTACACGTTACCCCCTTGCAGGAGCATCGGCGGCGGCCGGAGTCAGGTCGATCCAGTAGCGCAAGCGCTTGACCGGGGTGCCGTCGAGAGCCACGGCGTTCTCGAATTGGCCGCCATTAGCCTCGATAATCCGTCGGGAGCCAATATTGTCGGCGTCACAGGTGATCAGGGCGCGCGTGAGCCCCAGGGCCCGGGCCTCCGGCAGGACGAGACGGAGCGCCGCGGTGCCGTAGCCTTGCCGCCGTTTAGTCGGGCGAATTTCATAGCCGATATGCCCGCCGTAGCGGCTGAGCCAGCTGTTCAGCTCATGGCGCAACGATACCCGGCCGATGAATTCCACCCCGTCGATCAGCCAGAAGACGGTTTCCGGCACCCGGCCGGGCGGCAGCCGGGTGCGGTCGACACGGTCCCGCAACTGGCGGACGAAGCTGCCGAAGTCCGCCGCCAGGGTCGCCGCATCGTATTCCGTATAACGATTCTCGGCCTGAAACTCGCCGACGGCCTGCAGAAAGCTGGCTTGGTATTCTTCGGCTGGAGGGGTCAGCAAGAGCACGTCGTTTCCTTCCTGCATGTGGGCACCGCGGGCTACTACCGATTAACACATAGCGTTGCCAGTATACACTAAGCGTATGAATCTGCTCTTGACAGCAGCCGGCCACCCATGCTATACTTACTTTGTTAGTCTAGTGGACTAACAAAGTAAGAGGCAGGGAACGATGAAGGCCGAACCCCACAAAGCGACACAACAGCAGACGAAAACCTATAACAGCCAGCTGGTGCTGAAGACGATCTACGATCGTGGGCAGGTTAGCCGCGCCGATGTCGCCCGGTTGACGCACCTGACCCGCACCACGGTTTCCGACCTGGTCGCCGAGTTGCAGGATCGCGGGCTGGTGCAAGAGGTGGGGCACGGACCGTCGGTTGGTGGCCGCTCCCCGATCTTGCTCAGTGTCGTGGACGACGCCCGCCACTTGATCTGTATTGACCTGGCGAACGACGACTTTTGCGGCGCCGTGGTGAATTTGCGCAATGAGATCCTCCGCACCGCCACCTTGCCGGTCCACAGCCGGGGGGGGGACGCGGCCCTGGGCCGGGTGTATGAGCTGATCGACACGCTGCTGGCCAGCGCCGACCGGCCGGTTCTGGGCATCGGCCTCGGCACACCGGGGCTGGTGGATACGACGAACGGCGTGGTCCTACGGGCGGTGAACCTCGAATGGCGCAACCTGCCGCTCGGTCGCCTCTTGCAGGACCGCTATCAGCTGCCCGTCTATGTGGCGAACGACAGTCAGGTCGCCGCGCTGGCCCAGTACATGTTCGGCGACGGACAGGATACCGCCAGCCTGGTCCTGATCAAAGTGGGGCATGGGATCGGGGCCGGGATCGTGCTCGACGGCCATCTGTACCAGGGCGAGGGATCGGGCGCCGGGGAGATCGGCCACCTGGTCGTCGTCGAGAATGGCCTGCCCTGTCGCTGTGGGAACGCGGGCTGCCTGGAAACGGTCGCCAGTATCCCGGCGATCCATCAGCGGGCGCTGAACCTGGCCCACGAGATGCCGCACTCGCTGTTGAACCAACTGGCCCCGGAGCCCGCGCGGATGACCCTCGACGTGCTGTTGCACGCCTTGCAAGCCGGCGATGATGCCGCGCGGCGGGTCGTGCTGGAGATCGGACGCTTCCTGGGCATGGCGGCGGCCATCCTCGTCGGGACCCTCAATATCGGCCGCATTATCCTGGTCGGCAGCGTCACGCAGTTGGGCGCCCCGCTGTTAGAAGCGATCCGGCAAGAGATGCTGCGGCGCTCCTTGCCCGCCCTGGCCCAGGCGACCCGGGTGGAATTGGGCAGCATGGGCGCCAACATCGTCATTTTAGGTGCCTCGGCGTTGCTGCTGGCCCGCGAGTTTGGCCTGAGCCTGGCCCGCTAGCCGCACCGGCAGGCAGAAACAGGAAGGGATCATGTCACAGCTGCCCAATACCCGACCCGAGTTGCTCGCCGGCGTCGACGTCGGCGGCACCAAGATCGCGGTCCTGGTCGTCGACGGCCAGGGGCAGGTCTGTGGGCACACGTCGACGCCGACGCCGTTGAACAGCCCGGAAAGTACCCTGGACGGTATCGTGACGGCCATTCGCCGCGGGCTCGTCGCGGCGCACGCCTCGTTGAGCGATCTCGGCGCGGTCGGCGTGGGCATCCCGGGCCGGGTCGACACGCAGACGGGCGTCGTGCGCCTCGCGGTCAATTTACGGTGGCAGGAGATGCCGGCCGGGGCCCAATTGGGCGCCGCCCTCGGCGTCCCCTGTTTCTTAGAGAATGATGTCCGCCTGGGCGCGCTCGGCTTACAGCGGCATCCGGACTACGCCCATATCCAGGACCTGGCCTATATCAGCATCGGCACCGGCATCGCGGCGGGCTTAATCCTGAACGGCCGCCTGTATCGGGGGGCGCACGGCATGGCCGGCGAAGTCGGCCATATGATCATCGACCCGGCCGGCCCCCGCTGTGCCTGCGGCCTGCACGGCTGCCTGGAGGCCCTGACCGCCGGCCCGGCGATCGCCCGCCTGGGCCAGCAGGCGATCACGGCGGGGGCCGATACCCAGCTGCGCCACTACCAGCCGGTGACGGCCGCCGCGGTCTACCAGGCGGCGCGCGCCGGCGACGCGGTGGCTCAGGCGATCGCCACGCAAACCGGCCGCTATCTCGCCTACGCGCTACAGCAACTGGTCATGGCCTACGATATGGAGCGCGTGGTCGTCGGCGGAGGAGTCGCGCGGGCTGGCGACCCCTTCTTGCAGCCGATTCTAGAAGAGCTCGCCCGCCTGCGCCAGGACTCGGCGTTAGCCCGGGAGCTGTTGCCCGCGGAAAAATTTCACCTCCTCCCGCCCGACTTTGACGCCGGTACCTGGGGCGCGGTCGCCCTGGCCAGCCAGGGCCTGCGCCGCACCAGCCACGCTATAGGAGTCATATGAAACTCACCCTGGAGCAGGCGATCGGGCAAAAAATCATGATTGGCTTCCCCGGCCAGATGCCCTCCCCGGAGCTGGTGGCCCTGCTGAAGCAACAGCACCTGGGCGGCCTCACCTTGTTTCGGGCCTTGAATGTCGAGAGCCCGGCACAAGTCCGCCGTTTGACCGCGGCCCTGCAACAGATCGCCGCCACGGCCGGGCAGCCCCCGTTGCTCATCGGCGCGGACCAGGAAGGCGGCACGTTGCTGGCCCTGGCCGAGACGACTCCATTTCCGGGGAACATGGCCCTCGGCGCCACCGGCTCCCCCGAGCTGGCGCGCCAAACGGGTTATGCGATCGGGCAAGAGCTCGCCGCCATGGGGGTGAACGTCAACTATGCCCCGGTATGCGATGTGCTGATCAATCCGCAGAACCCGGTGGTCGGCACGCGCGCCTTCGGCGAAGATCCGGCCGCGGTCGCCCGCCTGGCCGCGGCCATGGTCACCGGCCTACAAGCCGCGGGCGTGGCCGCGACGGCCAAGCACTTCCCGGGGCATGGCGACACGACCGCCGATACGCACCATGGGGCAGTTATGTCGTTCCACGACGAGGCCCACGTGCGCCAGGTCGATCTGCCGCCGTTTGCCGCCGCGGTGCAGGCGGGGGCCCGGCTGGTGATGACGGCCCATGTGAGCGTGCCGGCGCTCACCGGTGGCGTGGAGGTGCCGGCCACGCTCTCGCCGGCGATCCTCCGCGGGCTGTTGCGGGGCGACCTCGGGTTCCAGGGGGTGATCCTCAGCGATGCCCTCAATATGCACGCCATCCAGCAGGGGCCCGGGCTGGCGATCGATGCGATCGCCGCCGCCATGGCCGGGGTGGACTTGCTGATGTTGACCGAGATCGGCGGCGATCAGCAATGGATCTACGCGGCGCTGCTCCAGGCCGCGCAGCGGGGGCTCCTGCCGATGGAGGAGGTCTATAACTCCGTTGAGCGGGTGCTGGCCCTTAAATCCTGGGTGGGGGCGCAGATCCAGCCGTCACTGGAGGTGATCCAGAGCCCCGAGCATACCGCCCTGGCCTTTGAAGTGGCCGCGCAGGCGTTGACGCTGGTGCGGGACACGAGCCAGCAGCTGCCCCTCCATCCGCCGGCGGCGGCCCGGCTGCTGGCCATTGTCCCCCAGCCGGAGGACCTGACGCCGGCCGACACGTCCTCCTATGTTACCCCCGCGCTGGCCCGCGCCCTGCGCCGCTATCATCCGGCCGTGGATGAGCTGATTATACCCATGGAGCCGGCAGACGCGGATGTCGCCGCCCTAAGCGAGCAGGCAGCCCGATATGACCTCGTCGTCATCGGCACGATTAATGCGACCCTACACACCGGCCAGGCCGCCCTAGTCAACCAATTGCTGGCCAGGGGCGTTCCGACCGTGGCCGTGGCGTTGCGCTTGCCGTACGACCTGACGGCGTATCCGCAGGCCCCGACCTACCTGTGTACCTATAGTATCCTGGAATGTGCGATGGATGCCCTGGCGCAAGCGCTCTGGGGTCAACGGCCGTGCAGTGGAGGATTACCTGTATCACTTGGGGATATGTATCCTCTGGGGCATGGTCGGGGGGCCCGGGCGTCGTGAGCCCCCGCCCCTCCTGCGCCCGCAGTCCCCCGGCCGCCGCCACGGGCCATCCAGGCCCCGCGACCCGCACGTAAGGTAGACCGCCCAGGAGGAACCGACTATGTCACAACATGCGCTACGCAACGCTGCTACCCGCAAGGTAGGGACAGTCCTGATTCTGGTTGCCCTGTTGGTCACTGTGTTTCCGCGGAGCCCGGCGCCGACGCTCGCCGCCTCCGGCCTCAAAGTGCAGTACAAAGCGTACGCCGCCGGCGCGGCCGTCAGCGAAATCGCCCCCTGGTTCCAGATCGTCAACACCGGCGCCAGCGCCGTCGACCTCAGCACCGTCCGGCTGCGCTACTGGTATACCGCCGATGCCACTAACCCCACCCAGGTCTTCAATTGTGACTGGGCGCAGATCGGCTGCGCCGCGATTACAGCCGGCTTTGTCAAACTGGCCAGCCCCACCCCGGGCGCTGATTACTACGTCGAACTCGCCTTCAGCAGCACCAGCCTCGCCGCCGGCGCCAGCAGCGGCGAGATCCAGGACCGCTTCCACAAGAGTGATTGGTCGAATTACACCCAGACCGGCGATTATTCCTTCGACCCGACAAAGACGGCCTACGCCGATTGGTCCCAGGTCACCCTTTACCAGAATGGGGTCCTGGTCTGGGGCACCGAGCCGGCCGGCAGTGGGCCGACGGCCACGCCCGCGCCGACGAATACCCCGGGCGCGCCGACCGCCACCCGCGCCCCGACGAATACCCCGGGCGCGCCGACCGCTACCCGCGCCCCGACCAACACCCCGGGCGCGCCGACCGCGACTCCGACGGCCAGCACGATCCCGCCGTGGTCGGGCAATGGTGTGGCCTATCACGTCGGCGACCTGGTGACCTATCAGGGGAGTATTTACCGCTGCATCACGGCCCATACCTCGCAGCCCGATTGGACGCCGTCCGCCGCGCCGAGTCTCTGGGCGTTGCAAACCGGGCCCACCGCGCCCCCCACCACGGCGACGCCGGCGCCCCCCAGCAACACGCCGGCGCCCCCCACCAGCACGCCCGCCAGCACCACGCCGCCCACGGCCACCCCCACGCCCGGCGGCCCCACCAATACTCCGACGCCGACTCTGACCGCCCCCCCCGCCGGCCGGCAGGTTGTCGGCTACTTCACCGAATGGGGCATTTATGGCCGCAATTACCAGGCTAAAAACCTGGCCACGAGCGGCAGCGCGGGCAAAATGACGATGCTGCTCTACGCTTTCAGCAATATCAGCAACGGCCAATGTGCCATCGGCGACTCCTATGCCGATTACGATAAATTCTATGACGCCGGCTCCAGCGTCAGCGGGGTCGCGGATACCTGGGATACCGGGGCACTCCGCGGCAGCTTCCACCAGCTACAGGAGCTCAAGGCCCTTTACCCGAATCTGAAGGTCATGATCTCGATCGGCGGCTGGACCTGGTCCAGCGGCTTCTCGGCCGCGGCGATGACCGCCAGCTCACGCCAGGCCTTCGTCAGCTCATGCCTTAACACCTTTATCCAGGGCAATTTCGCCTCCGGCCTGAGTTACCCGGGCATCTTCGACGGCGTCGACGTCGACTGGGAGTATCCGGGCGCCTGCGGCAACACCTGCAACTACAGCCCGCAAGATCCCCAGAACTTCACGGCGCTGCTGGCCGAGTTCCGCAGCCAGCTGAACGCGCTCACCGCCCAGACGGGCCACCGCTACTACCTGAGCATTGCCGCCCCCGCGGGGTCTGACAAGTTCAACTTGCTCCAGCTGGGCAGCATCCACCCCTACCTGGACAATATCGACCTGATGACCTACGATCTGCACGGGGCCTGGGAAGGCACCACCAACTTCCAGGCCGCGCTATATCACTCGTCCGGCGATCCGTCGCAGCCCCCAGCCAACACCTACTACGCCGACTACGCCGTCCAGGCCTACAAGGCGGCCGGGGTGCCCGCCAACAAACTCGTGCTCGGGGTGCCCTTCTATGGCCGCGGCTGGACGAACGTGCCGAATGTCAACAATGGGCTGTATCAACCCAGCACGACCGCGGCGCCCGGCACCTACGAAGCCGGGATCGAGGACTACCACGTGCTGAAGAATCTGACCGGCTATAGCGCCTTCCGCCATGCGGAAGCCCAGGCCTTCTGGATCTTCAATGGCTCCACCTTCTGGAACTATGACGACCCCGCCTCGATGACGAACAAAATGAGTTATGTCAAGTCGCAGGGGCTGGGTGGCGCCATGTTCTGGGAGGCCAGCGGCGACGACCCGACCGGTAGCCTGATCACGGCGGTCTACAACGGCTTGCGCTAAGATAGCGCGCCACGTCAGAGCCGGCGCCGCCCGATGTTGGCCGGCGGCGCCGGCGCCCCGGTCATAAGAGGAGGCCCCAATGGAACACGCACTCGAGCTCTCGATCATGGCTGAGAGCGCGGGCCATATCCAGCCACTCTTGGACCAGTTTACCGCCGAGCAGGGCATCCCTGTCCGGCTGCGCCTGCTCGACTGGGACAAGGCCTGGAGCGACCTGGTGAAGGTCGGGCTCTACGGCGACGGCCCGGATGTATCCGAGATCGGCAGCACCTGGGTGGGCGACCTGGTGGCCATGAACGCCCTCCATCCTTTTGACGAAAACGAACTCGCCCTCCTCGGCACGCCGGACGCCTTCCTGCCCACGACCTGGCAAGGAGCGCACCTGATCGGCCAGACCCAGCCCTGGGCCATTCCCTGGCTGACCGGCGTCCGCCTGCTTTTCTTTCGGCGTCAACTACTGCAACAGGCCGGGATCGAGGAAGCCACCGCCTTCCAGACCGCCGAACAACTGGATCGCACCCTGGGCCGGCTGCAGGCCGCCGGCATCGGGGTGCCCTGGACGGTGCCGACCGGTACCACCCACACTACGCTCCTGAATATCGCGAGCTGGGTCTGGGGCGCGGGGGGCGATTTCATCACCCCCGACGGCAAACGAACCCTCTTCAGCCAGGCCCGGGCGCGGTCCGGAATACGTGCTTATTTCGCCCTGGCCCGCTACCTGGCGCCGCCGGTGCGCCATCTCACCCGCCTGCAGCCGGACGAGCAGTTCCTGCGCCATGCGGACACGGCCATGACCCTCAGCGGGGCCTGGCTGTTTGAGGCGGTCCGCGATCGGGGCACCCCCGACCTGGCGACCCAGCTGGGGGTGGCGCTCCCGCCCGGAGTGCCGTTTGTGGGCGGATCATACCTGGGCGTCTGGAAGCATAGCCGCCAGCCGGACGCGGCGCTGCAACTAATCCGCTTCCTGACCCAAACTCCGGCGCAGGTCACGTACAGCCAGCGCATGGGCCTGCTGCCGGCCACGATCGCGGCGCTGGCCGCCCCGCCCTTCGGCGACGACCCGCTCTGGCAACTGGCCATCCAGGGCCTGCAAACCGGCCGCTCCTTCCCTGTCACGCGGTCCTGGGGCCTCCTGGAATACCGGCTGGTCGCCACGCTGAATAGCCTCTGGGCGGAAACATTGGCCCGCCCCGATCAGGACCTGGACGCCGCGATTACCAAGCACCTGGAGCCGCTCGCCCGGCGGCTCGACCCGGTGCTGGAGCAATCATAGGAGCCCTCCAGCACTCCAGCATTCAAGTAGGAGAGACGTTTGCTGTACATCGAACACGCGACCATCCTGACCCCGGCCGAACGCATCGCCGACGGGGCCCTGCTGGCCGACGGCGATCGTATCGTCGCGCTGGGTCCCGCCGCCGCGACGCCCTGCCCGCCCGGCGCCCAGGTGTTGGATGCATCCGGCTTGCTGCTGACCCCCGGTTTTATCGATCTGCAACTGAACGGGGCGTTTGGGCTCGACTTCACTGCGACCCCCCAGGCGATCTGGGAGGTGGGGGCCGGGCTGGCGCGTTACGGGGTCACGGCCTTCCTGCCGACGATCATCACGTCCCCGCCGGCCACGGTCGCCGCGGCCCAGCAGGTGGTCAGCGCCGGCCCCCCCGCGGGCTACCGGGGCGCGACGCCGCTGGGGCTCCACCTGGAGGGGCCGTTCCTCAATCCGGCCAAGCGGGGCGCCCACAACCCGCGCCACCTGCGCCAACCGGATCCGGCTGCCGTTGCCGACTGGTCGCCGGCCCAGGGGGTGCGGCTGGTGACACTGGCGCCCGAGCTCCCCGGCGCGCTCGACGTCACGCGGGTCTTGCACGAGCGGGGGGTGGTCGTCAGCGCTGGGCATTCGCTGGCCGATTACGCCGAAGCGCAGGCCGGTTTCGCGGCCGGCATCACCTACGGCACCCATCTCTTCAACGCGATGCCGCCGTTGGACCATCGCGCCCCGGGGCTGCCGGGGGCCTTGCTCACCGATCGCCGGCCCAGCGCCGGCCTGATCGCCGACGGCATTCACGTGCATCCGGCCGTCGTGGCGCTGGCCTGGCAGATGCGGGGCGCCACCCAGCTCAACCTGGTCACCGATGCCATGGCCGCCCTCGGCATGCCGCCCGGGCGCTACCGGCTCGGCGATTGGGATGTCGACGTCGACGCCACCTCCGCCCGGCTGGCCGATGGGCGGCTGGCGGGCAGCCTGTTGAGCCTGGACCTGGCGGTGCGCAACCTGATCGCCTGGACCGGCTGCGCCCCGGAGGCGGCCCTCGCGACCGTGACGACCGTCCCGGCGGCCCTGCTGGGCCTGGGCCCGCAGCGGGGGCTGCTGGCGCCCGGCGCGGCCGCCGACCTGGTACTGCTGACCCCCGACCTGCAGGTGGCGCTGACGGTGATTGCCGGGCAGGTGGTCTATTCGACGTTATAGGAAAGAGAGAGCTATGGGACTGAGAGATGAGATTTTCGAGCAGCCGGCGGTCTTGCAGCGCTGGCTGGACACCCAACTGCCCGCCGTGCAGGAGATCACGGCCGCCATCCGGCAGCGCGAGGTGGACTATGTGTTTCTGGCGGCGCGGGGCACCTCGGATCATGCCGGGGTCTATGCCCAGTATGTCTGGGGCTCCCGCAATCGCCTGCCGGTCGCCCTGGCGGCGCCATCCCTGTTTACCATGTATGCCGAAGCGCCCCGCCTGGCGAAGGCCCTGGTCGTCGGCATCTCGCAGTCGGGCCAGTCGCCCGACGTCGTCGCGGTGATCGCGGCCGGCCGGCGCCAGGGCGCGGTGACGCTGGCGGTCACCAACGACATCGGCTCGCCCCTCGCGCAGGCGGCCGAGTTTACTGTCGATATCCAGGCGGGCCAGGAGCAGGCCGTCGCCGCGACGAAGACGTATAGCGCCGAGCTACTGGCCCTGGCCGCGCTTTCGGCGGCGCTGGCCGGCAGCCCCGCCGCGGATCTGGCCGCGCTGGCGGCCCTGCCGGGCGCCGTG
>DATGEF010000631.1:0-7722 GCA_035310405.1 Chloroflexia bacterium
GAGCAGCGTATAGATCAGCTCGTTGGCCGCGCCGCTGGCCGTGTCCAGGTACTCGCCGGCCAGTGACCCGCCCAGCTCGTCGGCGAAGGTATCGGTCAGCACTTGCTCGCGCGTGACCTCGTAGATCGTGGCCGCGACGCTGTCGGTGCTGATATTGCCGTCCCAGTTCTGGAACAGGGCCGCCGCCTGTTGGGTGGGCGCGTCGCCGCCCTGCACCGCCGCCAGGTGCCGGCCAAAGGCGACGGCCAGCGGGCTGTGGGTATCGTACTGGATCTTTTTGAAATCGTCCATGGTCAGCTTGGCCGGCGCGCTCAGCAGCTGGGTGATCCGTTCCGCGCGGAACCAGGGGCCCCACCAGCCGGTGGCCAGGTACGGGTAGGCGGGGCCGACGACGCGGTTATTGGCGGTGACCAGGAAGTGGCTGGGCGGGTTATAGACGGAGGGCAGCTTGTCGTAGGGGACAAACCCGGTCCAATCGTAGGCGCCGCTGGCGCCGTCGACGGGGACCAGGCCATTGCCCTGTTTGCGGATGGGCCACCGCCCGGTGGCCTGGTAGCCGATATTCCCGGCCGTGTCGGCAAAGACGAAGTTCTGCCCCGGCACATCCCAGGTCGACAGCGCGGTGTGGAACTCAGCCCAGTTTTTCGCGTGGTCGAGATTAATGACGGCGGGCAGCAAGCCGCCCGGCTGCAGCGCCGTCCAGGCGAACGCCGCCGGCACCTTGATGTCGTCGCGCACAGTGTTCAGCAGCGGCCCGTGGACGGTGCTGCGGATGGTCAGGGATTGGCCGGCCTCGCCTTTCACCGGGATCGTCTCGGTGAGCACGTCGAGCGGGCGCCAGGTGCCTTGATACTGGTACTGGCCGGGGTGGCCCGCCGGGTCGAGCGTTTCCACAAACAGGTCCTGGGTGTCGGGGCCCAGGTTGGTCACGCCCCAGGCGATATCACGGTTATGGCCGACGACCACGCCCGGCACCCCGGCGAACGTCACGCCTTCGACGTCGAGGCTGCCATCCTGGGCGCGCAGTTGGATGGCGTACCAGATCGACGGGTTCTGCACGCCCAGGTGGGGGTCGTTGGCCAGCAAAGGGTGGCCATCGGCGCTTTTGGTGCCGTCGATCACCCAGTTGTTGCTGCCGATCAGGCCATCGCCCGCGCCGAAGACCCGGGCGAGCCCTAACGGATCAGGGTGGCTGCCCTGCGGATTGCCGGGCAACGCCGACTGGCCGACGATGGTGGCTTTGCCGTCCGGGTAGGCCGGCAGCAAGCTCGCCGCCCGGGCGGGCCCCAGCCGGGCCTGGAGATCGGACATGGTGATCTCGAGATCGAGATTTTCGCTGAGATCCCAGGCCATGACTTTGCCGAACGTGACCGTGTCCAGCGGCGTCCAGGGCTCCGGCTTATAGCCGAGGATGCTGAACTCGATCGGCAAGGAGTCCTGGTGGCTGGCGAGGAAGGCATTGACCCCGGCGGCGTATTGTTCCAGCAGCGCCCGGTCCGCCGCCGGCAGGGCGTCGAGCTCCTTTTGCGCCGCGCGCTGCCAGCCCATGGTGCGCACGTTGCGGTCGGCGTCAAGCGTGGCCTGGCGGGCGCCCAAGACCTCCGAGAGGCGCCCGGCCCCGACCCGGCGGAAGAAGTCCATTTGCCAGAGCCGGTCCTGGGCGACCACATAGCCCTGGGCGCGGAACAGGTCGGCGCTGTTCGCGGCCGTGATATGCGGCATCCCCGCGCTGTCCCGCACCACCGTCACGGGGGCGGACAACCCGGGCAGGGACAGGGTGCCGTTGGCCGGCGGCAACGGGTGGTGGATCACATAATAGGCCAGCCCCACGACGGCCAGCGCCAGCACCACGAAAGTCGTCGCCAGAATCATGAGCGCCCGCAGGCAGCCCCGCCGGCGCCGGGCCGCGCCGGCGGGCGGCGCCGCGGCGACCGCGCGTTCCTTGATTGCCATCGTTGCTTGCCTCCTACTGGGCTCGCGTCCTATCGGGCTCGCATCCTATCTATGCCGCTGATTATAGCACTGGGACGGGCGGGTCACAAGCGGGCGCCGGGGCCGGCCGGGCGATTCGCGGGTACTATGGTATAATGGGAGGGCCGGCGCCGGGGCGGGCTTGCGCCCCCCGGCGACTTTCCGCAGTACCGTACAGGTGCTAGATCGGTGGTGGACGATGTTAGACGAAACGAGCCCGCTGGAAGGCGTTACCTTTGCGGTCGTCGACGTGGAAACCACCGGCCTGAGCCCCGGGCGCGGCGATCGGATCTGCGAAGTCGCGGTGGTGCGCGCCCGGGCGGGGCAGGTGCGGGACACCTTTACTACTCTGGTCAACCCCCAACGCACGATCAGTCCGGGCGCGCGGCGGGTCAACGGCATCACGGCGACGATGGTCTACCGCGCCCCGGTCTTTGCCGACGTCGCGGGCGAGGTGGCCACGCTGGTGCGGGACACGGTGCTGGTGGGCCATAACGTCGGCTTCGACCTCGGCTTCCTGCGCAACGAGCTGCCGCCGGCCGTCGGCGGGGCGGCGGCCCTGCCGCCCTTCGTGATCGACACCCTGCAGCTGGCCCGCGCCTGCTACCAGTTCCCCAGCAACTCGCTCGAGTCGATCAGCACGATCTTGAAGCTGCGCCACCGCGATGCCCACCGCGCCCTGGCCGATGCGCTGACGACCTGGCGCGTGCTGGCCTGGTTTATCAACGATCTGCGCGACCGGGGGCTCCTGCTCGACTCGCTGGCCGACCTGCTGGCCATGCAGGGGCGCCTCGACCTGGCCCCCCGTCCCTACTTGCCCGCCGAGGCCCCCGCCGCGATCGTGCCCCCGGTGATCAACCAGGCGATCAGTGCGGGCCGCCTCTTGCGCCTGCGTTATGCGTCGCCCGATGGCCGGCCCACCGATCGCCTCGTGGCCCCCCGCCGGGTCGCCTTGGAGCACGAGACGCTCTACCTGGTCGCCTTTTGCCACCTGCGCCAGGAAGAGCGCACCTTCCGCTTTGACCGGATCCTCAAGCTGGAGCTCTGCGAGTGAGCGCCGTCCTGCCCCCCACCCAGCCGCACCGCTGGGACGTGACGGCCGAGGAAGCGGTGGCCATCCAGCACCGCCTGGCCGCCCGCGTGGAGCGGACGCCCCGCCTCGGCGACGTCCGCGTCATCGCCGGGGTCGACATGAGCGCCAAGGACGTAGCGCGCGCCGCCGTGGTGCTGCTCAGCTACCCGGAGCTGGAGACGATCGAGATCGCCCGCGCGGAGCAGCCCCTGGTCTTTCCCTATGTGCCGGGCCTGCTCACCTTCCGCGAGGGCCCGGCCGTGCTCGCCGCGTTTGCGCAGCTGCGCCGCCGGCCCGACCTGGTGCTGTTCGACGGCCAGGGCATTGCCCACCCCCGCCGCCTCGGCATCGGCGCCCACATCGGGGTGCTGCTGGACCTGCCCAGCATCGGCGTCGCCAAATCGATCCTGACCGGCCGCGGCGCCGAGCCGGGCCCGGCCCCCGGCGACTGGAGTCCCCTGGTTCACAAAGGCGAGGTCGTGGGCGCCGCCCTGCGCACCCGGCCCAACGTCAAGCCGGTCTACATCTCGATCGGCCACCGCATCGACCTGCCGCTCGCCCTCCACTGGGTACTGGCCGTCTGCCGCGGCTACCGCCTCCCCGAGCCCACCCGCCGCGCGCATAACGCCGCCGCCGTTCAGTCCTGAGTTTAAAGTGCTGAGCCAGGACTTTCGACTCAGGACTACGTGGGCCGTCCCCACGCCGCGGCTGATCGGGATCGCGCTGGGGGCCGCGCCGCTGATTGCGTTGCAGGCCGTGGCGCCGGGCTTCCTGGCGCTCGCCGGGCTCTACATCCTGGGCGTGATCGGCGCGGCCCTCGTGGATTGGCGGCAGAGTCCGGCGCCGGGGCGGTTCCGGCTGGAGCGGCTGAGCGAGAGTAAGCTGTCCCTCGGGGCCGAGAACCCGATCACCATCCGCCTGCAGGACCCCCGCCCGGCCGGGCCGGCGGTGCGCTTCCTGGTCCGGGATACGCCGCCCGGCGATTTCCGCGCCAGCGCCCTGACTCTGGGCGGACGCATCGGGCCCCGGCAAGAGCTCCGCCCGCAATATACCGTCTACCCCCCGCACCGCGGCGATTTTGCCTTTGGCGACCTGTACCTGCGCGTCTGGACGGCCTGGGGCCTGCTCACCCGCCAGGCCCGCCACCCGCAGGCCGCCGCGGTGAAGGTTTACCCCAATTTGCTGGACGTGCGCCGCTATGAGATGCTGGCCCGCCGGGGGCAGCTCTTCGAGCTGGGCCTGAAAAATGCGCGCCGGCTCGGCAGCGGCACCGAATTCGAGCGCCTGCGCGATTACGTGCCCGGCGACGACTATCGCCAGATGGCCTGGGCCGCGACCGCCCGGCGCGGCAAGCCGATCGTCATCGAGTACGAGACCGAACGGAGCCAGCCGATCCTCCTGCTGCTGGACGCCGGCCGCCTGATGAGCGCGCCGGTGGGCGACCTGGCCAAGCTCGACTACGCGATCAATACCTGCCTGCTGCTGACTTTCGTCGCCACGATCAAAGGCGACCGCGTGGGCCTGCTGGTCTTCGCCGACAAAGTGCTCAGCTATTACCCCCCCCGGCGCGGCCGCGCACAGTTCCTGAGCCTGCTGGAGGCCCTCTATAACGTCCAGGCGCAGCCGGTCGAGAGCGATTATGCCGCCGCCACCCAGTACCTCACGCAGCGCCATCCCCGCCGCAGCCTGACGATCCTCTTTACCGACGTGCTCGACCGGGCCAGCGCCAGCGGCCTGATCCCGCCGATCGCGCGGCTGGCCCCCCGCTACCTGCCCCTGGTCGTGGCCGTCGGCGACCCCACGGTGAGCCAGAGCGCCACCGCCGTGCCCGACCGATCGGCCCAGCTCTATGCCCGCGCCGTCGCCCGCCAGCTGCTGAACGACCGCCACGAGACGCTGGAAGCCCTGGCGGCGCGCGGCGTGCTCACCGTCGACGTGCCGGCCGGCGACCTGAGCGTGGCGGTGATCAATCGCTATCTGGAGCTTAAAGCCCGGGGCCAGCTGTAGGCCCGTCCTCGGGGGTGGGCCGCCGGCCGGCGAAGATGAGGTAGGTATACAACAGGACGCCCATCAGGCTACCGAAGGCGAAATGGACCCAGGCCGGCAGCTCCGACGGCGAGATATTGCCCTCGATCAGGCCGGCGATGACCAGCAGCCCGGCCCCGCCCAACAGCATCTGGACGGCTTCCCGGGCGGCCTCGCGCAGCTGCGCGGCGCGCGCGAGCATCCCAGGCCGCAAGATGGCGTCGGCCAGCCGCAGGCCCGCGCCGCCCGCCAGGCAGATCACAGTCAGCTCGATGATGCCGTGCGGGAAAATAAAAGCCCAGAGGTCCTCGCTCGCGCCGTAAACCTGGCAGAGGCCGGCGATCGCGCCGAGGCTCACCCCGTTCAGCACCAGCACGGCGATGGTCAGCAGCCCGAGCGGCAGCCCGCCGGCAAAGGCCAGGAAGGTCACCTGGATATTATTGGTCATGATCGCCGTGGCGGCATAGGGCCGCTCCTGCACCGGGATATGCGTCCAGAGGTCATGGCGCTCCAGGAAGCCCTGGACCTTGTCATAGACCTGATTGGGCAACAAGGCGGCGGCCGTGCCGGGCTGCAGCACGACGGCGATCCAGGCGGCGATCGCGGGCAGGAAGAGCAGGGCCGCCGCCACGGCGACATAGGCGCGCTGCTTGCGCACCAGCCGGGGAAAGTCGGTGGTGTAAAAGCGCACCAGCCGGCGCCCGCTCCAGCCGCCCGCCCGATAGATCGCGCCATAGCTGCCGCCCACCAGCTGATTCAAGTAGCGGGTCAGGTTATCGTTGGGATAATCGCGTTGCGCGCGGGCCAGGTCGGCCGTGGCCTGACGGTAGAGACGGCCCAACTCTTCGATCTCGGCGGGGGGGAGATCGGCCAGGCGGCCGCGGCTCGCCTGCCCACTCAAGATCTCCAGCCGCGCCCAGGCCGCCTGCCGGGCCGTGATCAATTCTTCGGGAGTGTGCAGTGCCATATGTTATTGTAGCCGCGCGCCCGCCCCTGCGTCAAGCGGCGCGTCCGCGGCCGGCTTGCCCCCACGGCGCCAATGCGCTAGAATAGGCCTAGCGCCGCATGCGGACCCTCGGCCCCAGAAAGGACGCTCATGCAACTCACCGACGACGACGACCAATTCACCGTCGCCACCCCGGAATTGGTCGCCTTTGGTTATGAAGTGGCGGGCATCGGCTCCCGCTTTATTGCCGCCCTCGTGGACACGGCCCTGATCGCCACGATCTACCTGCTGATCCAGGTGGCGGGGCTGGCGGTCAGCTTTGGCGGCCAGAACCTGTTCAATAAGCAGGGGACCAGCCTCAACTTCTTTTTCCTGGGCCTCTTGACGATTATCGGCTTCGTGGTGCTCTGGGGCTACTATGTCTTCTTCGAGACCCTCTGGAACGGCCAGACGCCGGGCAAGCGCCTGACGCACCTGCGGGTGGTACGCGACGACAGCAGCCCGATCGGCTTCTGGGAGGCGCTGATCCGCAACCTGATCCGCATCCTCGATTTCCTGCCGCTGGCCTACGGCTTTGGCGTGGTTACCATGTTCGTCAACGGCCGGGCGCGGCGCCTGGGCGATTTCGCCGCTGGCACCCTCGTCGTGCGCGAAGGGAGTGCGGTGACGCTGCCCCAGCTCCTGGCCCGCACCAGCCTGACGGCGACCGCGCCGGCCGGCCGCGCCGCCCCGGACTCCCCCCTGGCCGCCGCGCTGCAGGTCCGCCGGCTCACGCCCGCGGACCTGCAGCTGATCCGCGAGGTGATGGCCCGCCAGGCGACTCTGCTGCCCCTGGCCGGCTGGGATCTCTGCCTCAAAGCGACCCAGGTGGTCGCCGCGCGCACGGGGCTGCAGGGCACGATCAGCGACCCGCGGGCCTTCCTGGTGGAGGTCTTGCGCCTGGCCGAGCGCCGGCCCGCCGGGGCGGACGCCGCTCCCGACGCGCCGGCCCCCGCTTGACACGCGCCCGCCCGTTTGCGTATGCTACAAGCACGCGGCCGGGTGGCCGTGGGGGAGTGGTTGGGTCCCGGTGGGCTCCGCAGTCTTCAAAACTGTTTGGGCGTCGCTAAGAACGGCGCCGGTGGGTTCGACTCCCATGCACTCCCGCCCCTCATTGCCGCAGCTTACCGCAGCCAGGCCCAGCGCGTGCCGCGCAGGATCGCGCTGACGGTGGTCTGGCCCACATGATAGGCGGCCGCGAGCTGCGCCTGGGATTGGCCGGCGGCCGCCTCGGCCCGGATCGCCCGCACCTGGTCGGCGGTCAGCTTGCGCGGCCCGCGGCCGGCCGCGTTGGGCGTCAGGGCCAGGTGGGCGGGACACACACAGCCCCGATCGTTACAGGTCTGGCGCACGTAAACGCCGGCCGGGACCGGGCCCCGGGTCAGCTCCCAGGCCGCATGGGCGACGGTCGTGCGCGCGAACCGGCCGTAGCCGCGGGCGTCACAGTCGCCGCGCCAGTGCCAGCAGGTGGGCGTCCGCTCGACCTGGGCCCAAAAGCGCGCCGCCCGGGAGCGCACCGGCCGCAGGCACGGGCCCGGGGTGAGGACCGGCAGGGTTTTCCAGAGCCGCCCCAGCACGATCAGGCGGATCGTTTCGGCGCTCAGCTGCCACTCGGCGGCGAGCGCTTTGAGGTTGGTTTCGCCGCCGGCATAGCGGGCGCGGATGCTTT
>DATGEF010000632.1:0-7042 GCA_035310405.1 Chloroflexia bacterium
AATCGGGACCGTCGTCGCCCAGTTGCACCGGCTGCTGGCCGCCCACCCCGTCATGGTCTACTGCCCGCCGGACCTGCCGCTCGTGTGGCTGGATTTTGCCCGCATCGACCAGGTGTTGACGAACTTGCTGGAGAACGCCGCCAAATACACCCCGCCGGGCACGTCGATCACGATCGACGGGCAGGCCACCGCGGTCGGGGTGGTCGTGTGCGTCTGTGACGCCGGCCCGGGGCCGGCACCCGACGCGGCGGGCGCGCTGTTCACGCCCTTTACCCCCCATCCCGTGCCGGGGCAGCCGCTGGGCACCGGGCTCGGCCTGTCGATCGCCCACGGCATCATTGCCGCCCATGGCGGGCAGATTACCACGACCCGCCCCCCCGACGGCGGCTGGTGTGTCGCCTTTACCCTGCCCCCGGGGCCCACCGCCGGCGAGCCCCCCCGCGCCGGCGCGCCGGCCGCCGCGGACACCCGGAGGGCCGATGCCTGACACGCGCATCCTGCTGATTGAAGACGACCCGGCGGTGAGCCGCGTGGTCGCCATCGGGCTGGCCGGCTACGCCTACACGCCCGTGCTGGCCACGACCGGAGAAGCCGGCGTCCGCCTGGCCCTGACCCCGCCCCTCCCCGCGGTCGTGCTCCTCGATCTTGGCCTGCCCGACGGCGATGGGCTGGCCGTCTGCACGCGCATCCGCGCGGTGAGCGCCGTGCCGATCATTATCCTGACGGCGCGCGGCGCCGAGCCCGATAAGGTGCTGGCCCTGGAGAGTGGCGCCGACGACTACATCACCAAGCCCTTTGGGCTCGACGAGCTGCTGGCGCGGGTGCGGGTCGCCTTGCGGCACGCCGCCGCGGCCGGCGCCGGCGCCCGCGGGCCGGTCGTCGCGGTGGGGGACTTGCAGGTGGACCTGGCCGCCCGCCAGGTCACGGTGCGCGGCACGGCGGTCCATCTGACCCCCACCGAGTTTACGCTGCTGGAGACATTGGTGCGTAATGCGGGCCGGGTGAGCACCCACCGCCAACTGCTGGCGGCGATCCGGGGCGCGGGGTACGGGGCCGACACGCCGCTGCTGCGGGTCTATATCGCGCAGTTACGGGCCAAGGTGGAAGCGCAGCCGGCGGCCCCGCGCTATATTCGCACCGAGCCGGGGATCGGCTATCGCTTCGCGGCCGCCGACGACGCCGCGGTCCGGCCGTAATGCCGGGGATCGGCGGCGCCGCCCCCGGGGCCGCGGGGCGGGATGCCCTCGCCACGGCACTGCTGGTCTGTTTGCCGCTGGTGGTGATCCTGGCGGGGATCGCGCTGCTGCTCGGGTGGGACGCCCGCGAGCAAGCGGCGCGCCTCGCGCGCTATCTGGGGACGCCAGTGTGCAGCGGCAGCCGCCGCACCGCGTGCCGGCAAACTATGCGCGTCACCGTCCGGCAGGCCGAGGCGCTCGCCGTGACGGACGGCCCGATCCTGGAGCTGGCGATCCAACCGCCCACGGGCGCGGTGCAGTCCGTGGTGGTGCCGCAACCGCCCTTCCCGATCACAGCCGGTCAGCAACTGCAGGCCGAGGTCTGGGAAGAAACTCTGCTCTCCTTGCAGACGCCCACGGGGGCCGTCCTGGAAACCGCGGCCTATCCGCCGCGCACGGCGCGGACCCGGATCGCGCTGGCGACCGGGATTGGGGAGCTCGCCGCCCTCGCCACGCTGGGCTGGATCGGGGCGGGCATCCTCCTGCGCGGGGCCCGGGGGCGGCCGCGCCGGCGGGCCCCCGCGCCGCCCGCGGCCCTACCCTGACCCTCACCAATGTCACCGCCGATAGCGTCCCGTGTGTTGACAAGTCCCCGCCCCATTCGGCATAATACAGCCGACCAGATCGCACCACCGTGCATCATCCATGCACCAGTCCGTGCACCAGTCCGTGCACCAGTCCGTGCACCATTCCGTGAAAGGGATTACCGACCAATGCAATTATGGCAAGCCCTGATCCTGGGGATACTGCAGGGCATCTCCGAGTTATTTCCGGTGAGCAGCCTGGGACATACCATCCTGATCCCGGCGCTGCTGGGGTGGAACATCGATCCCCAGGCCAGCCAGTTCCTGGCCTTTCTCGTGGCCCTCCACCTGGCGACGGCGATCGCCCTGCTGATCTTCTTCTGGCGGGACTGGGCCGCCGTCCTGGCCGCCTACTGGGGGAGCCTGCAGCGGCGCCAACTGGTCTACGACGAGACGAGCAAGCTCGCCTGGCTGCTGGTGGCCGGCACGATCGTCGTCGGCCTCGTCGGCCTGGTGTTCGAGAAGCCGTTGCAGCGCCTGTTCGAGGACCCGAAGCTCTACTGGCTGGTGGCCGTCCTGCTCATTATCAACGGCGGGGTGATGGCCTACGGCGAATACCTGCGCCAGCAGGCGAATCGGCGCGCCGCCGCGCTGCCGCCCGCGGCGGACCCGGCGCCGGGACCGGCGGCCCCGGGCGCTGTGGATGCCGACGCGGCCCTGGCCGGCCAGCACCAGCTCAAACGGATCGTCGACCTCAGCTGGCTCATCGGCGCGGGGATCGGGGCGGCCCAGGCGCTGGCCCTGTTCCCCGGCATCTCGCGCAGCGGCGTGACGATGGTGGGGGGCCTCTGGGCGGGCCTGCGCCATGAGGAGGCCGCGCGCTTCACCTTCATGCTGGCGACGCCGGTGATCGCGCTGGCCGCGCTGATCAAAGTCCCGGATCTCTTCAAGCCCGAGGCGCGGGCCATGCTGGGCACCACCGCGCTGGCGGCGCTGCTGGCGGGCGTCACCGCCTATTTGAGCGTCCGCTGGTTGATGCGCTATTTCCGCACCGAGCGGCTGACCCCGTTCGCCTACTATTGCGTGGCCTTTGGCCTCGTCGCCCTCGTGGTGCTCCTCGTGCGCTAATTCTCCGGCTGTTTACTGCCCGAATCACCCGCCCCCCGGCGCAGAGACTCTGCGCCGGGGGGCGGGTGATTCGGGGCCCACCCCTCTTGACGCAACGAGGAGGATCTGCTAATATATCTGTATGACCAACCAAATTGACCCTTTGAGCGAGAAGACGTGGACGCATCGGGCGGACAATCGGGAGCGGCTCATTGCCGCAGGCTACAGGGTTCTGTCCGAGCAGGGCTACGAAGCGACCACCGTGAAGAAGGTCGCGCAGGTCGCCGGCGTTTCTCCGGGCCTCTTCCACTACTACTTCGCCTCTAAAGATGAATTGCTCTTAGCAGTCCTGCACGAGGCGGGGGCGCGGTACGGGCAGATGATGCGGAACTTGCGGGCCACTGTTCCCGCCGACCACGTGCTGGAGGCGGCAATCGCGGCTGCGCACGAGCGGGTCACGCTGGAGCCGGAGTGGTATCGCTTGCGCTACGAGCTTTTCGCCCTGGGCCTGCGCAATCCGACTTTCCTGCCCGTGCTCGGCGAGCTGCTCGCGCATATCCGCCTGATGCTGGCGCGGGCGTTACAGGACATCACGGGGCGCGATGAGGCGCGGGCGCACGCGCTCGCTGCGCTGGTGCTCGCCTGCTTCGACGGCTTAGCCTTACAGCAGCTGGCCCAACCCGATGCGGACCTGGCCGGGGCTTACGACCTGTTGCTCACCGTAGTCCGCGCCACAGATCCGTCGCCACCTTAGTTTTTAATCCTGTTTGGTTGGTTATCCATATACATGACAGAGGGGCGCGATGTTGATCTTGTCGCATATCGTCTATCCCCCAACCCCTATCCCTATCCATAGGAGCAATGTATGAATGCTGAGACGATTGTGGGGTTTGTTAACTTGTTCTGTGTGGGCATCCTGGCGGGCGAAGAGTTCGTGATCCGCTATGGGGTGCGGGCCCCGGTCGCCCGCCTGGACGCGCGCCCGCAAATCGAGTTGCGCCAGGCGCTGATCCGCAGCCTGCGGATCTTGGTGCCCGCCGTCTTTGCGGCGACCATCCTGTCCGGGGCGGCCGTCACCATCGTCGCGGGCGTCGACCACGGGTTTGGCTTCCGCTGCGCCGGGCTGCTCGCCCTACTCACCTTCATCGGGATTACGCTAGCAGGCACCGTGCCGATCAATGCGGCCGCGCTCGATTGGGAAGCGGCCGCCCCGCCTCCGAACTGGCGAGCGCTGATCACCCGGTGGGAACGACTCGACACCGCGCGGTCCTGGGCGGCGATGATGGCCTTCGCTCTCTTCTTGACGGCCATGGCGCTGCAATGAACCGCCCTAACTGTGATAACCGCAATCTCTGAATCGGCTATCCTCCTCACGTGCCTATAAGCACCACATTGGCCGATGGCGTAGCGGCACGGCGTGCCGTGCCCGTGGGGAAGCACAACCCCACCAGGCACGGCACGCCGTGCCGCTACGCCGCTTCAGCCTGACGCTACCCAAAAGGGCCAATGGAGGGCTATAAAAGCTGCTAGGAAAGATTGTCCCCAATCCGAATACTTTCTTAATACGCCCCCCCGTATAATGGAAGAGATCACTCCCCTACCTGCCCGCCCCGCGCGGGCGCCTGCGCCCCTGGCGGACCCCGCGGCCGCGCGAGTGTATCGCCCGATCGGCGCGTGCTCGGCCGGCCACCGCGTTCGCCAGGAGGAAGCCTGTTGGTGCCATCGGCGATGCCCCCCGACCGGCCGGTTCAGATCGGCCACGGGGGGCCGCCCGCCTGCGGGTGGGCGCGCTACGGCCCGCGCCTGGCCCTCGCCCTGCTGCTGCTGGGCGCCCTCTGGCTGCGCGTCAGCGGCCATGATTGGGACGCCGACCAGCACCTCAACGCCGACGACTCCTATGTCGCCAAAGTGACCCTGACGCGCATCCGGCTGCCTCCCAACCTCGCCCTGGGGGCGCTGCTCGACCCGGCCCACAGCCCGCTCAATCCCCGCACCGGGGGCGAATTCTATGTCTATGGCACCCTGCCCCTCTACCTGGTGAAAGGGATCGCCAGTCTCGGGGCGGCGCTCAGCGGCCAACCGGCCCTCACGCGCTATGATGGCCTGCTACAAACCGGCCGCGTGCTCGCCGGGCTGGCCGATACCCTCACCGTGCTGCTGGTCTACGCCGTGGGCGTCGCCCTGGGGGGGCGGGGCCTGGGCCTGGGGGCCGCCGCACTCTACGCCGGCGCCATCCTCCCCATCCAGTTCAGCCATTTCTATATCATGGACCCCTTCATGACCACGGCCATGACCGCGGTGCTGGCCGCCAGTCTGGGCTTCGTGCAGACGCGCGACGCCCGGGCGCTGGCCGGCGCGGGGTTCGCGGCCGGACTGGCGCTCGCCTGCAAAGTGAGCGCCGCCCCGGTCCTGATTCTGCCCGTGGCCGCGGTGCTGCTGGCCAGCGGCCCGCCGGCGCCCGCCGGGGCCGCGCCGGGCGCGGGCCGGCGCCCGGACTGGGGCGCGGCCGGGCGTCGCCTCCTCCTCGTCGCCGGGACGGCCGGGCTGGGGCTGCTGCTGGGCGACCCCTTCGCCATCCTGGATGCGCCCACCTATCTCGCGCGGCTGAGTGAACAGGCCCCCATCCAGAGCGGGGCGACCGACCAGTGGTTCTCGCGCAAATACGTGGGCACCGCGCCGGTGGGGTATCTGGGGGGCCAGTTGCTCTTGCTCGGGGCGGGGCCGGGCGTGGGGCTAGCCGGGGCGCTCGGCCTCGGGCCGTTGCTCCGCGCCGCCTGGGGACACCGGTCGGCGGGGGCCGCGCTGTTGCTGCTCGGCGCGTTCAGCTACTTTGCCACGATCGCCGGGGTGGAGTTAAAGTGGCTGCGCTACTTGCTGCCGCTGATCCCCTACCTGTGCCTGAGCGCGGCGGCCCTCGTGGTCGGGCTGCGCCCCCCGCTTGCCGCGCCCCTGGGGGGCCGGCGCGTCCGCCTGATCGCGCTGGGCGGCCTGCTGCTATCGGCCGGCGCGGGCGCCGCGGCGGTCAGCACGATTTTCCACACCCCCCAAACGCAGGTTCAGGCCTCGGCGTGGATCTACAGCCATGTCCCGCCCGGCAGCCGGATCGGGATCGAGGTGACCACGATCGCCCTGCCCTTGCCACTGCCCGGCCACCCCCACCCGGAGGCCGAGTACCGCTGGGTGCGGCTGGACCCGCTGGCCGACCAGCCCAGCCCGCAGGCCGCGGACCGGCTGCGCACGGCCCTGGAACACACCGATTACCTCGTCGTGGATCTGACCCAGGCGGCCTGGACCGTGCCCCGCTTGCCCTGGCGCTATCCCGTCGCGATCCGCTACTACGATCTCTTACGCGGCGGCCAGTTGGGCTTCACGCCGGTCTACACCGCGACCTCCTACCCCACGCTGGGGGGGTGGGCCATCCCCGACGACGGCGGCTGGGTCGACGCCTCGTTCATGGACTCCTCGCACCCCCCGATCCGCATTTTCCACAAGCAGACCGCGGTGAGCGCCGCGGCCTGGGCCGCGCTGTTTGCCACGGCAGCGCAGCAGCCCGCCGTGCCGACCCGCTTCCCACCCTGAGGCCCGATGAGGGCCAGCACTTCCGCCTGGGGCGGTTACGGCTTGTGGGACTCGGCGTGGGCGGCGGTGCCGTGCTCGTGCTCGTGAGCTAGCCCGCGGGTCGCGCTAGGTGGCTCGCCCTGATCATACCCGATCCCACGTTAAGAAAGCGTTAGGTTGTCACGTGTTTACAGCGTAGGTGAGCGCGCGGCGCGATCCGTTGGGCACGGCCGCGAGTAAACAGGATCATCGCAGCGCGGGCAGGAGGTTTGTATTGTGACTAGACCGCAGCCCCTAACGGGGCGTGGCTTCTGGCGGCAAACCAGCAACAGGGGCCCTAGTCCGGGGCACTACTGCGGTCGCCCGCAGATACGTGAGCGCTTGAGCCTGAACATGCCCATAGGCGCCATAGCGATAGCGCGAGCAGATGTTCGCGGCTCCGTTTCCGTCGCGGGAAACGCGAGCACCGCAGCCGGAGCAGGTAAACACCCGCCCCCGTGGTGCTGTGGGGTGGCAATACTGACACACGCTACAGGTGCGCGTGCTGTAATCTTCCGGCACGTATTCCGTCGCGATCCCGTGCTGCCGGGCCTTGTCCTGGACATAGCCGAAAAACTG
>DATGEF010000633.1:0-14766 GCA_035310405.1 Chloroflexia bacterium
GAAGGTGATGGCGAGTGAGCCATTGAAACACCACGATCTTCACGATCAAGCATTCGACCGCCGGTTGCAGAGAAGGTGATGGCGAGTGAGCCATTGAAACGCGACCGCTTTGCCCTGTATGCCCTTGCCGACGGGGTTGCAGAGAAGGTGATGGCGAGTGAGCCATTGAAACTTGGTCCAGACGTACTCGGCCAGGTTACCGCAGTTGTGGTTGCAGAGAAGGTGATGGCGAGTGAGCCATTGAAACTCGCTGCCGTTTTTGCGACTGCGAATAATCACCAGAGTTGCACAGAAGGTGATGGCGAGTGAGCCATTGAAACCCGGCCGATTGCTGCGCCTGATACTCCCAGAGGTCCGTTGCAGAGAAGGTGATGGCGAGTGAGCCATTGAAACGTTGCGCGGTCCACCCGCGGCCCAGGGGCCCTGCCTTATCGGCGATGCGCCCGGGAGCCTGGTCCGCAGTCCCGGCGCCCCCCGGAGCGTCGGCCGGAAGCGACGGTGGGGGAGCAGCTAGTGCTTCCTCTCCCCGGAGGGGAGAGGCTAGGTGAGGGGGGAAAGCCGCCCCAGCGACCCTGCTGCCGCCGACAAGGCATAGCCCCTGCCCCGCGGCCGGCCTTCCCGACCCGCGTTGCACAGAAGGTGATAGCGAGTACGCCATTGAAACAACGGCACGGGCGATCTTGCTGCACCACGCGCTTGAGTTGCACAGAGGGTGATGGCGAGTCCGTCTATACGCATCAACCGAAGCGGCCGGGGCCGCTCGGCGACAACGTGCGGCGACCAGCACCCGCCGCTCCGTCGGGACGCCCGTCAGCCCGCGGAGGCGGGCTTCGTCGGCGTAGCCGCGGCTTCAGCCGCTAGGCGTCCCGCCCCCGGCCCGCGCTGCTCGCTGCGGTTGATGCATCGACAGGATCTCGCGCATCCGGCACGATCAGCACGCATCTTGCCCCTCCGCGCCCATGCCGCTATAATGGCGCTGCCGGGATGCACCCATCCGTTGGGCATCTCCAGCCGACCCCGGCCGATGAGGGAGAGTGATGATGCGAGACCAGGAACACGGCGATACCAGCGTGCTGACGGCGTTGTTCGGACACAACGCCTGGGCCAACCGGAAGCTGCTGGACTTCTGCGCCGCCTTGAGCGCGGAGCAACTCGACGCCACGGCGATTGGCGGCTTTGGTTCCATCCGCGATACGTTGCGGCACATCGTCGGTGCCGAGGTGAGTTACGTGGAGCGCGTCACCGGCCAGCTGCCGGCGCAGCCGCTTCCGCCGGACCAGTTTCCGGGGTTCGCGGTATTGCAGGATGCCGTGCGCTGGGCGGGCGACGCGCTGCTCCAGCTGGCGCTTGCCGCGCGGCAGGACACCACCGTGCGGCAGCGCCCGCCGCGCCAGCTGATCGCCTACCCGCTCGCCAGCCTGATGGTCCAGGCCGTCACCCACTCGACCGAGCACCGCACGCAAATCGCGGCTATCCTCACACAGCTGGGCCTGGAGCCGCCGGATATGAGTGGCTGGCAGTATATGGAGGAGCAGGGAGAGCTACAGGAATTCGAAGCAGGGGCGGCCGGCGCCTAATATCGGCTCCCGCAAGGGAACAGCGCGAAGGGATCGCACCAAGGTCTGGGGAAGATCTCCGGTTCTTCCGCGTGCTATAACACACGCGCTTATGGGCAAAGGAGTCGGTGGTCATGGCGCAGCGGATCTGGGATTTCAGCTTGGAGGATGGCCCCCACACGGTCGAGATGAACCATAATTACTGGACGACGCGCCGGCAGATTGTGGTGGATGGGCACCCCCTGGGCAAGGATGAAGTGCATCGCCAGGGAGTCTATGGCTTCGGTAGCCAGGATACCTTTCCGATCGGCCGGCACCAGGCCAGCCTCCATGTCGTCAGCAACGGTTTTGCGTACCGCTATGACCTGGCAGTGGATGGCGTGTCGCTCACCACGGGGCAACCCGCGATCCCGCGGCCGCTGCCCAGCTGGGCCTGGGCCTTTATTATTGCCTGCGCGGTGATCCCGATCCTGACGTTGGGCGGGGCGGTGCCGGCGATGATCGGCGTCGGCGGCGCGTTTGGCTGCGCTAACCTGGCCCGCGACTCGAGCAAGCCTGTGGGTACCCGGGTGGCCCTGTGCAGTGGGGTCGTCCTCCTGTGTTGGACGCTGTTTGTCATCTTCGCCCTCACATTGGCCTCGATCCAGCGCCCGTAGCCGGGATGCAGCAATCACAAGCCCCCCCGGTCGGCCCGTCGGTCGGGCTGGTCACCTACGCCCGGCTCCCGCAGGGGGCGCCCGACGATGCCCTGTTGGTCGCGGCCTTGGCGGCGCGCGGGCTGGTCGCCCGGCCCCTGGTCTGGGATGATCCCGGCGTCGACTGGGCCGCGGTCCCGCTCTGTGTTATCCGCTCGACCTGGGACTACCATCTCCGGCGCGCCGCGTTCCTGGCCTGGGCGACGCGCGTGGCCGCCGTCACCGCGCTCTGGAACCCCGCGCCGCTGGTGCGCTGGAATACGCATAAATCCTACCTGCGTGACCTGGCCGCCCGCGGGGTGCCGACGGTGCCGGCCGTCTGGCTGCCGGCGGGGACCCCCGCCGACCTGGCGGCGATCCTGGCCGCCCAGGGCTGGGAGTCGGCCGTCGTCAAGCCGGCGGTCGGCGCGGACTCCCATGGCGCGCAGGTGGTGACGCCGGAGACGCGGGCTGCGGGGCAGGCACACCTGGCGCGCTTCCTGGCCGGTCAGGACATGCTGGTCCAACCGTTCCTGGACTCGATCGACAGCTACGGCGAGCGCTCGCTGATCTATATCGACGGAGTCCTGACCCACGCCGTGCGCCGCCACCCCCTGCCGCGGACGCCGGGCGCCGGTCCTTCGGCCGCGCCGGCCCCGCTAGTGCCCGTGGCGGCCGGCGAAGCTGCGCTCGGCACGCAGGTGCTGGCCGCCCTCGACCTCCGGCCGCTCTACGCGCGAGTCGATCTGGTGCGCGACGGCGCGGGCACGCCGCGCGTGCTGGAGCTGGAGCTGGTGGAGCCCAGCCTCTTCTTCGCGCAGGCGCCTGCCGCCGCCACGCAACTGGCGGCAGCCATCACAGCCTGCATCCCGGGCGGCGCCTGAGCCTGCGGGCCGGATCGCAGCCGCGGGACCAGCGGGCGGGGGTTTCAGCGGCCCCGGGTCACCGCCCGCTACAAATTGTGTAGCGCCCCATCTCTAACGCGGCTCTAACACAACCTAAGTGTTGTTCTAACAAGGTGGGGGTATAATAGAGGCTGACTGCTGACCGCTGACCGCTGGCAAGGAGAACGAGGATGAATTTTCAGAAGTACACGGAGAAGGCCCAGGAGGCCGTTCAGGCCGCCCTGGCGCTGGCGACCGAGTATGGGAACACCCAGATCGAGCCGGAGCATCTCTTGCTTGCCCTGCTGGAGCAGGACGGCGGGGTCGTGCCGGGCATTATGCAGAAGCTGAGCGTGCCCCTGGGGCCGCTCACCGCGCAGGCGCGGGGTGAAGTCGAGCGGCTGCCCCGCCTGAGCGGCGGGTCCGCCGAGCCCCGCATCTCGACGCGCCTCAACAATGTGGCGACCAAGGCCGAGACCGAGGCCAAGGCGATCAAGGACGAGTTTGTCAGCACGGAGCACCTGCTCCTGGCGATCGTCGACGAGGGCGACCGCGCGGCGGCGGCGAAAGGGCTCAAAGCGGCCGGCGTGACCCGCGACCGGGTGTTGCAGGTGCTTAGCCAGATCCGGGGGAGCCAACGCGTGACCAGCCAGAATCCGGAAGCCACCTATGATGCGCTGAAGAAATACGGGCGCGACCTGACCGAGCTGGCCGAGAAAGGCAAGCTCGACCCGGTCATCGGGCGCGACGAAGAGATCCGCCGCGTGATCCAGGTGCTGTCGCGGCGCACCAAGAACAACCCGGTGCTGATCGGCGAGCCGGGCGTCGGCAAGACGGCGATCGTCGAAGGCCTGGCCCTGCGCATCGTGCGCGGCGACGTGCCCGAGGGCCTGAAAAACCGCAAGCTGATCGCCCTGGATCTGGGGTCGATGGTCGCCGGGGCCAAGTTCCGCGGCGAGTTTGAAGAGCGGCTCAAGGCGGTGCTCAAAGAGATCACCGAGGCCGGCGGCGAGATTATCGTCTTCATCGACGAACTGCATACCGTCGTCGGCGCGGGCGCGGCCGAGGGCGCCATGGACGCCTCGAATATGCTGAAGCCGATGCTGGCCCGCGGCGAGCTCCATATGGTCGGCGCGACGACGCTCGACGAATACCGCAAGCACATCGAGAAAGATGCCGCCCTGGAGCGCCGCTTCCAGCCCGTCTTCGTCGGCGAGCCGACGGTCGAAGACACGATCTCGATCCTGCGCGGGCTGCGCGAGCGCTATGAGGTTCACCACGGCGTGCGTATCACCGACAGCGCGCTGGTGGCGGCCGCCGTGCTGTCCAACCGCTATATCAGCGACCGCTTCCTGCCGGACAAAGCGATCGACCTGGTGGACGAGGCGGCTTCGCGCCTGCGCATGGAGAACGAGAGCATGCCGGTCGAGCTCGACCAGGTGAAGCGGCGGGTCATGCAGCTCGAAATCGAGCGCCAGGCGCTCAGCAAGGAGAAAGACGCGGCCAGCAAGGACCGCCTGCAGAAGATCGAGCAGACCCTGGGCAACCTGAAGGAAGAGGAGCGCCGGTTGACCGCGCAACTGCAGAGCGAGCGCGCCGGCCAACAGGGGGTGCGCGACCTCAAAGAGCAGATCGAGCGCGCTAATGCCGAGCTCGAGGCCGCCCAGCGCAACTACGACCTGAACAAGGCGGCCGAGCTGCAGTACGGCCGGCTGCCCGAGCTGCAGCGCAAGCTGGACGCGGCCCAGACGGGCACCGGCGACGGGCGGCCGCGCGGCACCCTGCTGCGCGAAGAGGTGACCGACGACGATATCGCCGCCGTGGTCAGCAAATGGACCGGCATCCCGGTGACGCGGATGCTGGAGGGCGAGCTGGCCAAGCTGCTGCGCATGGAGGAGCGGCTGCACCTGCGGGTGGTCGGCCAGGAGGAGGCGATCGCCGCCGTGGCCAATGCGGTGCGCCGCTCCCGCGCCGGCCTGCAGGACCCCAACCGGCCGCTCGGCTCGTTCCTGTTCCTCGGCCCGACAGGCGTCGGCAAGACCGAACTGGCCCGGGCGCTGGCCGAATTCCTGTTCGACGACGAGAACGCGATCGTGCGCATCGACATGAGCGAGTACACCGAGAAGTTCTCCGTATCGCGGCTGATGGGCGCGCCCCCGGGCTACGTCGGCTATGAGGAGGGCGGCCAGCTGACCGAGCAGGTGCGCCGCCGGCCCTACTCGGTGGTGCTCTTCGACGAGATCGAGAAGGCCCACCCCGAGGTGTTCAACGTCTTCCTGCAGATCCTGGACGACGGCCGCCTGACCGATAGCCAGGGCCGCATCGTCGACTTCAAGAACACGGTCATTATCATGACCAGCAATGTCGGCAGCCAGTGGATCAGCGAGCTGGGCGCCACGGACGAGGCGACCCTGCGCGGCCGGGTGCAGGAGGCGCTGCGGCAGCACTTCCGGCCCGAGTTCCTGAACCGCGTCGACGAGACGGTCATCTTCCAGCAGCTGAGCCGCGACCAGCTGGCGCGCATCGTCGACATCCAGATGGAGCGCGTGCGCAAGCGGCTGGCCGAGCGCAAGATCACGCTGGCGCTGACCGACGCGGCCAAAGAATTCCTCGGCAACGAGGGCTTCGACCCGGTGTTCGGCGCCCGCCCGCTGAAGCGGACCATCCAGCGCCGCATCCTCGACCCACTCTCGCTGGAGCTGCTGGAGGGCCATTTCCGCGACGGCGACACGATCCATGTCGCCGTCCAGGGCGGCCAGCTCGTCTTCCGCAAGGAAGCGGCCGCCGCCCCGGCGGGGGTCGGCGGCTGAGCCGCACCCCCCGCCTGGCATCTGTTATAATGGACCGTATAGGGGGCTCACGTGGTGGAGAAGCCGATGGCACCTTTGTTCGAGCGGATCACAATCAATCCGGCGCAGTGCGGAGGCCGACCCTGCATCCGGGGGATGCGCATTCGGGTCACCGACATCCTGGACCTGTATGCTGCGGGGCTGACCGCTGCGCAGATTTTGGCCGAGCTACCGGATCTAGAGCCGGACGACCTGCCCGCGGCCTTAGCGTATGCCGCCCGTAAGCTGGATCATCCCATCGTGGTCGGATGATTCTCTGGATTGACGCGCAATTCTCGCCCGCCATCACGGGACGGAGCCCCCTCTTAAACGAGCACATCAGCCGCAGAGGAGCGCTGCGGCTGGGGTAGGAGCGGGTCTCAGACCCGCTTGCTGGGGCGAGTGGGGGTAGTCGAAAGGCCCTCTTGGGTGGGCCGAGACGGCACCCATAGAGGCGGGTCTGAGACCCGCCCCTACCTCGATTAGCGCGCCATGGGGGCGCGCCAGGTCGTAAGTGCGTGCCTTCTGACGCTGCGTCATGCTTCATACCGAAGCGCAGACAGGGAGGAGCCACCGTGGAGCGCCAGTTCTACCCCATCGGCCGGTTTGCGCGCAAGGCCGCGGTCTCGATCCGCACCCTGCGCTATTACGACCAGGAGGGGCTCTTCTCCCCCACGCAGGTCACCGAGGCGGGGTACCGCCTGTACACGGACGAGGATCTGGGCACCCTCCAGCAGATCCTGGCCCTCAAATTCCTGGGCTTCACGCTGGACGAGATCCGCGTGCTCTTGCGCAGCGGCCCCCGGCACCTGCCCGCGGTGCTGGACCAACAGAAGGCGATGCTGCAGGCCAAGCGGGCGCAGCTGGACGGCATTATCGCGGCCATCGAGGAGACGGAGAAGCTGCTGCAGGCCGGCCCCGGCGATTGGGAGTCGCTCGTCCGCGTGATCCAGGCGATGCAGCAGGAGCAGAAGCCCGAGTGGGTCCGCAAGTACCTCACCCCGGAACAGCAGCAGCAGATGGCGGCGCTGGCGGCGCAGTCGTATAGCGCGGCGGCCCGCGCGCAGCTGGCCGACCGGGTCTGGACGGAGGCCGATCAGCAGCAGGCCAGTGCGCAATGGGCCGCTATCGGCGCCGAGATCGGCCGCCTCACCGCGCTGGGCGCCGATCCGACCGGGCCGGAGGCGCAGGCGCTGGCCCAGCAATACCGCGCGCTGATCGGCGCGTTTACCGGCGGCGATCCCGACATCGCGGCGGGGCTGCGGCACTGGTGGCAGAACGTCGCCGCCCTCCCGGAGACCGCCCGTCCGGTCCACCCGCCCTATGGCCCGGCCGGCCAGGCCTTTCTTGAACAGGCGCTGGCGCTGTCCGCGCCGCCGCCCTGAGCGCACCCCGGCCGTGGGCGCGAGTCGTCAGCCGCGCCGAATTCTGCTATACTCCCCCAGGGGCCAACGCGACGGGAATCGGCAAGGTGGCCGGGGGCGGGAGGAGGAACGCATGGGACCGGAGATCCGCGATATCCGGGTCCTCTATATTGAGGACGACGTCGACGCCCTGCGCCTGATGAGCGATGCCTTGCGGCGCGAGGGCTGGCGCCACTACGACATCATCGACACCAGCGAGCCCGCGTCGATGAACACCGGCCTGGCCCGGCTGGGCACGGCCGACGACCCGGTGGTCTGCGTCGTCGACGGCCACAACGCGCTGCGCTTTGCGGCCACAGCCGGGAGCCCGTCCATGGCCCTGGACCTGAAGCCGCCTTTCCTGGTCCAGTGGCTCTGGGCCATCGGGCTGCCGCCCGGCTCGCGGCTGATCCTCTTCTCTAATGACGAAGACATGGTCGCCGACGCCCAGCACGGCAGCTTGCCCGGCTTTGCCGCCGCCCTCACCAAAGGGCGCGGCCTCGGCGAGCTGATGGCCCTGGTCCGCCGCGAAGCCGCCATCCTGGCCGCGCGGCGGGCCTGACGATTTTGGATTTTGGATTTTGGATTGCCAGACGAGCGGACGAAGTGCGGAATACGACGCCGTGCTGACTGCTGACCGCTGACCGCTAATGGCTCGTTGGATTTTGGATTGTTAGACGAGGGACCGGTGAATGGCAATCAGTGTATTCGCCTGATCCCTGCCCCCTGACCCCCGACCCCTCGCGGTAGGACTAGAATTCATCTAACGAGAAACGTTGCTCCCCGTTTCGAGGACTCCTCCTCACCCAGGCGCCTGGCTTTCTCTCCTTAGGCGATGGTGCCGCGCCAATCACCAAATCTAATAAAGATGCTTCCCCCCCCAGCTATATGGCCGCCGTTTGCCCTGGATGCGCTGATACTGCTCGGGCAGGGCGACCTCCGGCCCCATTTGCAACGGCAGCTCTGGCTGCCGGAAATCCAGCCAGCCAAGCAGGCCCCGCGCTGCCCAGCCGGCCAGGTCGTAGCCACGGATATGGGGCCTTTGATGCGTACTATCCGACCCAGGGTAATCGGGAGTGAACGCCGGATACCAATGATCGTGCGGCGTTCGTTCGATTTCAACGGCCACGCGCTTTTCAAGTTCCACCCGGTCGGCGCTGAAGTGTGTTAGCAGGAACACGGTGTAGGATGGCACGAATGTATCGGCTTCGACCCGGCAGACGGGCAGCGCGTGCAGCACGGCATAAGTCGGCACCTCTTGCCGGAAGAACCGTGGGGTCAAGTAGGGCACTTCGCCAGTTTCCACGTTGAGCCGGTCGGTCGGCTCCGGACGGTGGCGGTGCAGATTGATAAACACCTCGATGCCGACGAAATGCGGGCAACGTATATCAGCGGCATCCAGTTCGTAGACATACAAGGTGTCGTATAACCAGCTCTCGGCGCGCCAGCCGTTGAGGTGATAGGTATCGGCGGGTTCGGTATAGCGGGTGTGGCAGAGCGGACACTCGGCGTAGGTGTAACGGGGCACGATCGCCCAGTAGTCCAGGTAGGTTGCGGGGTGTTTGCGCAGTTGACGGTCGTCGGCGCCCGCGCGGCGGGTCGCGTATTCCGCCGGGGTGCATAACACCTGCAGCAGGGGCAGTAGCTGCGGGGCCGGGTAGGGGCCCGGGTCCGGACTGGCGTCCGGCTGCGCGATTGGCCCTGAGCTAAGACCGAGCCATTTCAACAAAGCGTGCATAGGCTTGCCCTTCTTGCCCTGTTAACCGTCAGCCCGCGCAGGCGGGCTGCGCCCGGTGTTGCCGCGGCTTGAGCCGCCAGGCGTCCCGCCTCAGACCCACCCCCACCCCTGGCCGCCAACCTCGCCCGCTCCCCGGTCCCCGCTCCCTCGTCTCCAACTCAAAACTCAAAAATGTGCCTACGGCACCGCTGCGCGATCAAAACTCAAAACTACCGCCCCACCGGCTGGCGGAGCTGGTAGACCAGGTTGCGCAGGGCCGCGGCGAGGTCCGCGTCGTCCATGTCGTCGGTCATTTCCAGCGCCTGGCGGAAGCGGATGCTCAGCTTGGGTGTCGTCTGATCATGCAAGATGGCCATGAAGCGGACCTGGCGCTGCTCCGTGCCGAGATACTGGGCCAGGCCGTTTTCCAGATCGTTGAACGGGTCCTGCGTGTAGTTCGCGGTCAGCACGGCCAGGGTGTAGCGGCTCTGCTCCACGGCCCGCTCGATCTCGGCGATACGGGGCGCGCCGAGGCGGAAGTCACGATAGTCGATGCAGGCTTTGAGGCCTTCCGCCTGCAGCCGGGGCAGCAGGGTCTTGCGCACCCAGGTCTTGTCGGGGTCCTTGCCGTAGTAGCTGAGAAAGACGTCGTAGGCGAAGCCGTCGGCGGGGGCCGGCCCGACCCCGGGGTCGGTCGCGCCCAGGTAGAGGGCGACCGGGAAGTTCTCGTCCAGCGCGACCTGGAAATAGGGGTGCTGGCGAGGCTGATCGGCGGTCACGCGGGGCTGCACATAGCTGAACAGGTCCAGGACGCGGATAAAGCCGCCCGGCCCGGGGGCGCCGCCCTTCAGCCCGGCCAGCAGGTGGGTCGTGAAGAGGCTGTTGGGGGCATCCGGCAACACATAGGAGACCTCGTCGCCGCGGGAGGATGCGAACACGGCGCGGCCCCGTCCGTCCTGCAGCGTCTCGTAATACTGTTGGGCCATCCCGGGCCGGAAGTCGGAGCTGCTCGCGCCGGGCAGCCCGCTGAGGCCCCCGGCGTGGCAGCAGTCGAGCACCACGATCAGCTTGCGGGCCGGGATCGCGCTGAGCAGCCCGGTCAGCTCGGCGCCGGCGATCGCGCTGGCGACCATCGCCTCGTCGGAGCGGTAGTCGACGTCGACCGGCCAGAGATACTGCCCGGCGTGGGCGCCCGACTCGATCCGGCCGCCGTGGCTGGAGAGATAGATAAAGACCGTCGACTCCGGCTGCGCCTGGTGCGCCAGGCGGGCGAAGGCGGCCCGCAGCCCGGCCGCCGTGGCTTCTGCGTCCAGCAGCACCTGCACCTGGCCCGGCGGGTAGCCACAGTACTCCGGCGCGATCAGCACGTCGTGGATATCCAGGGCATCCTGGAGGATGGTGCGGGGCAGGGGGGGGATGTGCTGGTAGGCGGCAATGCCGACCACCAGGGCGTGGGCGGTATCCATGACGGACATGGGCAATCTCCTTCGCGTGTGGTTAGCAATGGGTTAGGGATACCAGACCCGCAGCAGGCACAGGCCCTGCGGGGGCGCCGTCGGCGCGGCCAGGCGGCGATCCATCTGGGCCAGCACGTCGGCAAAGTGCGCGGCGGTCCATTTACCCTGGCCCACCGCCACCAGGCTGCCGACGATCGTGCGTACCATCTGGGGCAGGAAGGCGTTGGCGCTCAGGTCGACCGCGAGCAAGCGCGTGGTGTCGTCGGCGGGCGGCGTGGCGTCATACAGGCTACTGTGCGGCCAGACATAGCAGGCGGCGGCCAGCATGTCGCGGACGGTGCTGGGCCGATCGTCAGCCGCCTCCCCGTCACTGGGCACGCCCAAGCCGCCGCCGCAGAACGACGCGAAGTTGTGGCGCCCCAGCAACCCCTGCGCGGCCTGGTGCATCGCGGCCACGTCGAGCGGCGCCCGGATGTGCCAGGTGCGGTCGCGCAGCAGCGGCGCGGGCGCGGGCGCCTGCCAGATCAGGTAGCGGTAGTCGCGCCGCTGCGCGCTGAACCGCGCATGGAAGCCC
Source organism: Chloroflexia bacterium (assembly GCA_035310405.1). Lineage (GTDB taxonomy): Bacteria > Chloroflexota > Chloroflexia > QHBQ01 > JAICKM01 > JAICKM01. Next base: position 11,094 of record DATGEF010000633.1, read on the forward strand.
TCGGCCGCCCGATCGATCGCGCGCACCTGGAGATCCCCCGGCAGCACGCCGTTCAGCGCCTGCTGGAGCTTGGCGCGCGGCCAGGCGGGGTCGAGGGCAAACGAGGCGACCTGGCCTTGAGCATGCACCCCGGCATCGGTGCGGCCCGCCAGCACGATGCGCGTGGGTGTGCCCGTCACCTGGGCCAGGGCGCGCTCCAGCTCGCCCTGCACCGTGCGCCCGCGGACGGCGGCCTGGGCTTGCGATCCATGGAATGCTTTGCCATCGTATTCGAGGGTTACTTTGTAGAGCATCGGCGTCAGTCGCCCGGGGTCGGGTCCGCGGCGAAGAGTGCCAGCCGCAACAGGCGCGGGGGCAGGCTCCCGCAGGACAGCAGCGCGTCGTGGAAGCGCTTGAGGTCGAAGGCGCGGCCGGCGGCCACGTCCCGCGCGCGGTAATCGGCGGCCAGCCGGAGGATCTCGCGCTTGCCCATCAGGTAGCTCATCGGCTGGGTGGGGCTCTGGCTGTACCGCTGGACCTCCGCGCGGGCGTTGGGCGGCTCCAGGCGCGCGACGTCGACCAGCAGGGCCACGGCGGCGGTGAAATCCATGCCGCGACAGTGGATGCCGACGTCGATGACGATGCGACAGGCGCGCCAGAGCTGCTCGGCCAGGCGCATCAGCCGGCCCCGCGGGTCGGTCAGGAAGCCCTGCTGCTCCATCAGCTCTTCGCAATAGAAGGCCCAGCCCTCGATCAGCAGGTTGGCCAAATCGTGCCCGATCTTGCGCGGCAGGGTGCGCACCTGGCTGGCCCGGGTCAGCTGGAGATGGTGGCCGGGATAGCCCTCATGCACCGCCATGATCGGGATTTTGACCCGCGGGTGGCCGCGCAGCAGGGTCTCGGTCTCGGCGGGCGGCAGGCCGGGCGGAACCGGGGTGACCCAGAAAATGCCCAGCTGCCGGGTCTCGAAGGGGCCGGGCTGGACGTAGGCGGCAAAGGGATAGAAAGGGCGGATGAAGGCCGGCGTCTCGGCGATATGCAGGTGCTCGTCGGGCGGCAGGGTCGCCAGATCGTGGGCCACGACGAAAGCGCGCGACTCCTCCATCGCCCGCTGGTAGGCCGGCACCAGGTCGGCGCGGGTCGGGTGGTCGGCACGCACGACGTCGAGCAGTTCCTGCCAGGTCCGGGCCGGGCCGCCTTCGCGGGCGCTGATCGCGGCCGCCTCGTCGGCCAGCAGCGCCTGCGTCTCGCGGATCAGCTCCTGGCCGATGGCCTCGATCGCCGCCGCGTCCAGGTCGAGCATATGCTCATCGCGCACGATCGCGTTCCAGGTGGCCTCGCCGACGGCGAAGGTGCCCCCCGCCCGGGGTCGCAGGGTCTCTATCAGGAACTGCTGGTAGCGCCCGACGGCGGCGATCGCTTTCTGGTTGGTCGCCGCGATGCGAGCCGCCAGGACCGGGTCGTCGGGCTGCACAGCCTGCACCAGGGCCGGGATCAGGTGCTCGAAGAGGGCCCGGCCGCCGGCGGCCGACTCGGCCGCGACGTCGATCCAGAGCCGGGGACAGACCGCCAGGTTGCGCTCCGCGTCGGCGAGCACGCGCGGCACGTCGGCCAGCCGGCCGGTCAGGTTGCGCAGGCGCTCGGGCAGTGGGGCGAACTCCTTCATCAGCAGGCTGTACGGGCCGAAGAGCGCCTCGGCGCCGTAGTAGTCGGGGCTGCGATGGGGCAGATCCTGGGCGTCGAAGGTGCGCAGCTGCCGACGGGCAAAGGCTGCCATCAGCTGCCGATCGATCGCCCACTCGGGATCGCCGGCCGCCGGGGACGCGGCGAGGCGCGCCAGGTAGTCGGCAAAGCCGGCGCGCGCCGCGGCCAGCCCGGCGGGCGAGGTGTCCGCCAGCCGGTGGTCGTAGCGGTGCAGGCCGAGCTCGGTCGCCGCGACGGGATTGCCGGCCAGGTGCCAGGCGACAAAGCGGTCCACCTCGGCATAAAAGGCCTGCCGGGCCGCGGCGCCCGCCCCCTCCCCGTCCCCCATGGGCCGTCCCTCCTCCATCACTCGGCCAGCGCTTCGGCGATAGCCGCGTCGAGGGGCAGGGCCGCGCCCGCGGCCCGCGCGGCGTCCCAGGCCGCCGGGTCGGCCGCCTGCACCGGCGCCAGGAGGCGCTCGTCCAGGCGTTGGAGCACCGCGGGCCGGGTGCTATGCGTCCCGGCCAGCACCGCCTCCCCGCTCCCCCAGCGGCGCGCCGCCAGCGGCGGGTCGCCCTGGCCCGCGGCCACCACCGCCAGCCCGAGCAGGCACTCGACAATGTCCGGCTTGACGCCCAGGTCCCGCGCCGCCCGCAGGCTTTCGCGGAAGAGCGCCGCCGCCTGGGCATAGTCCTGCTGCTGGCTGGCGACCCGCGCCAGGCTGTAGAGGCCGCGGATGATGCTATGCTGATTGCCCACTTCGCGGGCCAGGCTCAGCCCTTCCGTATAATAGCGCACGGCCTCGTCCTGCTGGTCTTGGACATAAGCGACATCGCCCAGATCCATATAGGACACGGCCACACTATCGCGATCGCCTTGCGCCTGGCGCCGGGTCAGGCTTTCATGGTGCCAGGCTTTGGCCCGGGGGTAGTCCCCTTGATAGAAGGCGATCTCGGCCAGGTTGGTGAGGGCAAAGCCGAGCCCGCGCGTGTTCCCCGAGGTGCGGGCCAGCTCCAGGCTCTCGGTCAGGTAGCCGATGGCGCGCGGCAAATCACGCTGCATATAGGCGACGATGCCCAGGTTGTTGAGCGAAGTGCTGATATCCGCCGGGTTGCCCAGCTGCCGGCGCAGGCCCATACTCTCGGCGTAATACGTGCCGGCCTGGGCATAGTCGCCCTGGCGAAAGACCACGTTGCCCAGGTGATTGAGGGCCAGGGCAATGTCGGCGGGGCCGCCGGCCGCCCGGGCCTGGGCCAGCGCATCCTGGCCCACCGTGGTGGCCGCAGCCAGGTCGCCCTGGCCCCACAGCAGGGCCGTCAGGGCGTTGAGCGCTTTGACGCGGACGGGCGGCGGGGCGGGCGGGGGCGCGGTGAGGGCACTTTCCAGCCAACTCCGCCCTTCGCTGAAGTAGCCCCGCAGCGTCCAGAAGGGGCCCAGGGCGGTCGCCAGGCGCAAGCCCATGGCCGTATCATCCGCATGGGCCTGGCACCAGGCCAGCACGGCGCGCAGGTTATCGATTTCGGGCTCCAGCCGGGCACAGGCGGCGGCCTCGGCGGGCGTGCCCCAGGTCCCGGCGGTGGATTCGGCCAGGGCGAGATAGTACGTGGCATGCCGCCGGTAGAGGGCCGGGGCGTCGCCGCTCTCCTCCAGCCGCTCCAGCGCATAATCCCGGATGATGCCCAGCATGTTGTAGCGCACACCGCCGTCGCCGCTCTCCTCGCGCCGCACCAGGCTTTTATCCACCAGCGAATCAATTTGGACCGCCGGATTTTGGACCGCCGGATTTTGGATTTTGGATTTTGGATTTTGGATTGGAGACGACTCGTCCTCACTGGCTACGGCATGCTGCCGCCCAGCTACTTCGTCCTCACTGCCTACTGCCTGCTGCCGACTGCCTACTCGTTCGTCCGATCCCCGACCCCCGACCCCCAACCCCTCGTCCGACCCCGCCCCCCGATCCCCAACCCCCGCCCCCTCGTCGTCACTGCCGACTGCCGACTGCCGACTGACG
>DATGEF010000634.1:0-6144 GCA_035310405.1 Chloroflexia bacterium
GGGGGGGATGCCGCGTCGAACGCGGACAGATCGAGCCCTTCGTCCGCCGCCAGCTCTTCGTCGGTTTGCCGGTAGGACGGGGCGGGGACGCGAGCGGCCACCGGCGCCAGCTCGGCGACCGGCGGTGTCCGGCCGCGGCCATCCTCGGGGGCGCGCAGCTCTTCGCCGGCGCGCATCGGCAGCAGGAAGCTGAAGCTGCTGCCGGCGCCGAGCTCGCTCGTGACCTGCATCGTGCCGCCGTGCATCTCGACCAGCGACTTGGCGATCACCAGGCCGAGGCCGGTGCCACTCACCATCTGCACCCCCGGGTGGTCGGCGCGGAAGAAGCGATCGAAGAGCCGCTCCTGGTCTTTGGCCGAGATGCCGATCCCGGTATCTTTGACCGCGACGGAGAGCACGCCGCCGTCGACCTCCTCGACCGTGATCAGGATCGTGCCGCCCTCGGGGGTGTACTTGTGCGCGTTGCTGACCAGGTTCGTCAGGATCTGGACAATGCGGTCACGATCCACCTTGATATCCGGCAGCCCCCAGGGAATGTTCGTTTCCACCTGCTGTTTCTTGCTATCGATCTGCGTCCGCAGGGTGGCGACGACTTCCTGGATCAGGTCTTCCAGCTGGACATATTTGAGCTCCAGCTTGATGCGGCCCGTCTCAATCCGCGACAGGTCGAGGAGATCGGCGACCAGGGCGGTCAGGCGGTCGGCATTGCTCTTGATGACATTCAAGAAGCTCTTCTGCATGTCGCTGACCGGGCCGACCGAGCCCATCAAGATCAGGTCGGTGTAGCCCTTGATCGAGGTCATCGGCGTACGCATCTCGTGGGAGACCAGCGAGATAAACTCGCTCTTCATGCGGTCGACTTCGACTTCCTTGGTCACGTCGCGGAAGACCATGACGACGCCCAACACTTCGCGCTGCATCGAGGAAACGCGCGAGATCGTCACGTTGACCATCCGCTCGCCGATGCGGAAGCGGCCCTGCCAGGGCTGCAGCAGATCGACCACGTTGATCCCCATCAGCTTGGTGACCATATCCAGCACGTCGGGGTGGATGTCGAGATCCTGCAACCCGTAAGGCATCTGGCGGCCGACCAGATCGGCGGCGCGGACGCCGAAGAGTCGCTCGGACTCGGCGTTGACCAAGATCGCCGTGCGATCGGAGTCGAACACCACCACGCCATCGGTAATACTGCCGAGCACGGCGTTCAGCTTGCTCGCTTCCGCTTCCTGCACGCGCAGGGCGGCGGCCTCGCGCTCGAACTGCTCCGTGATGAAGCTGTATAGGGTGGCGTTATGAATGGCGATCGAGATCTCGTTGGCGACCGTCGAGACCAGCTGCAGATGGCTGTCGTCAAAGTGATTGGGCTCGGCATGGGCCAGGTTGAGTACGCCGAGCAGGTCTTCCCCGGAGAGCAGGGGCACGCTGATCAGCGAGCGGACGCCCTCGCCCCAGCCCGCGGCCGGCTCCCAATGGGGGTCGGTCTGCACATCGTCCACGCGCAGGCCTTTGCGTTCGCGGGCCACCCAGCCGATCACGCCGCGCCCGTCCTGGAACGGCGTGGTGCTGCCCGGGGCCGGGCCTTGCGGCCGCCCGATCGCCGCCCGGTAGACCAACTCGCCGGTTTGCAGGTCCTTGAGCATGATGGAGCCGCGGGTGACGCCGACAATCGAGGTCACCAGCTGCAGGCCGCGCTCCAGGATTTCGTCCAGCTCCAGGGTGGTCGCCAGCTCCCGGCTGATATGATACAGCTCTTCCAGGCTCTGCGCCCGCCGGACCAGCTCGACGTTCGCCTTGGCCAGCTCTTCGGTGCGCGCGCTCACCAGGCCTTCCAATTCTTCGTTAAAGCGCCGGATTTCGGCAAAGAGCCGGGCGTTCTGGATGGCGACTGCCGCGTGGTGGGCCAGCGTCATCAGGAAGAGCAAGTGCTCCTGGGTATAGGCGTTCGCCTGGAAGGCCTGCACGGACAGGAGACCGATCACTTCGCTGCCCGCCATCAGCGGCGCGCCCATCCAGGAGGCCGCCGGCCGGGTGCCCTCCACCAGGTTGCTGGTGCTATTGAGGGCGTTCTTCGGATCGGACATATCGCTGATCAGCAAAGGCTTGCCGGTCGTGATCACATGGCTCGACAGGCCCGTGCCGAGCTCACTCGTCTCGCCGACGATCCGTTGCTCCTCCCCGGTCTCTTCTTCGATCTCCACCATGAAGGGGAAGTTAATGCGGTTCTCGGCGCGGTCCAGCAGCGCGACGAAAAAGGCGGAGACCTCGAAGAAGTTGGTGATCCGCTCGTAGAGCGTCTCGAAGACGCTGTCGGCGTCGAGCGCCGAGGAGAGCACATTGCCGAGCTGGTTCAAGGTGTCCAGCTGCAAGACACGGGTCTGGGCTTCGTCGTAGAGCCGGCTGTTGTCGAGTGCGATCGCCGCCTGGGAGGCCAACTGCTCCACGAACCGCAAGTCGTCGGCGTCGAAGCCATCTTGTTCGTGGCTGCTGATCGCGATCGTGCCCAGGACCGCATCTTCCTTGAGGATGGGCACGACCAGGTCGGACTTCACCAGGGGGTCGAGGCTGACATAGTCGGGCTCCAGCGACACATCGGGGACGAGCAGCGATCTGCGCTCCCGGACGACGCGGCCCATCAGGCCCTGGCTGGCGGGCCAGGTCTGGGTCAGCTGCCGGATGACGGCGAGGTCGTCGATGCCGCGCATGGCCAGCAAGCGCAACCCGGCGCGCTGGCGATCGTAACGGAAAATCCCCCCGGTGTGGGCGCCGGTGAAGCTCATCACATGGGCCAGCAAGCGCTCCATCAGCTGGCTGGCATCCAGGGTGGATGTGAGGTCGCGGGAGACCTCGTTGCGGATCGACAGCTCCCGGATGCGGCGCTCCCGCTCCTGGAAGAGCTGGGCATTTTCCAGCGCGGTGGCGGCCTGCGAGGCGATGGTGCTGAGCAGCGTCAGACTCTCGTCGTCGAAGAGATCCTCGCGCTCCGTGCTATAGACCAGGATGACGCCCAGCGCGCGATCGCCGATGACCATCGGCACGCCCATGAAGCTCAGGGAGGGCTCGCCAAAGTGCGACAAGCCCAGCCGGGCGCAGAACTCCCGGCTATCGCCGCGGATCAGCAGGGGTTGGCGGGTCTGCAGAATATAGGGGGTGATCCCGCTCGTCGGCGGCCGCGAGACGGGGGGCTGCGCCACACCAAACACGCGGATGAAGCGGAATTCGAGCTCATTACGATCCGGATGCCAGAGCCCGATCTGGAAGTGCGCCGTATCGGCCACCCGCGTCACCTGCTCGTAGATCAGGTTGAGCAGCGGATCGAGCTCCAGGGCGCCGTTCAGATCGTGGGCGATCTGGTTGAGCGCGGCCAGCGCGTTGATGCGCCGCTCCCGCTCGGCGAAGAGGCGGGCATTCTGGACGGCGACGGCGCATTGGTTGGCCACGGTGGTCAGGAACTGCACCTGGTCCGGGTTAAACGCGTTCGGGCGATAGCTCTGCAGCGAGAGCACGCCGATCACCTCGTGGCCGATGGCCAGGGGGACACCCGCCCAGCTGCGGCTGGCGCCGCTGCCGAAGACGGTCCCGATCAGGAAGCTGGGCCGTTGGGCCGGATCGTCCAGGTCGTCGATCACCAGGGCGGCAGCCGTCGCCACCACATGGCCGGCCAGGCCGCGCCCTTTTTTATTGGTCGGCAGCTGTAGGATCTCCCCCAGGTCGATACAATAGGGGTAGGTGATCACCTCGTCTTGCGGGTTATAGGTCGCGATATAGAACGAGTCGACGGGCATATACTGGTTGATATGCTGGTAGATCGTCGCGCCGATCTCCTCGATGTTCAGCAAGGTCGCCAGGCTGCGGGCGAGCTGGTTGAGCGTGCCGAGCTCGGTGATGCGGTGCTTATAGCGGTCGAACAGCTGGGCGTTTTCGATGGCGATCGCGGCCTGGTTGGCGAAGATCTCCAGGGTCTCGACCGCCTGGCGGTTGGGGCGCCGGCCGTCGGCCGGATCGTCGACCGACAGGATGCCGAGGAAGGACCCGGTCGTGCTGGTCAGCGGCACCAGCAGCGCGTCCTCGGGGTGCCAGGCATTGGGCGCGTCGGCGCCGGGGACGGCCCGGCCGGGTGCGGTCAAGACGCTCGCGGGCCAGACATCTTTATGTTCGTGACTGATATAGTAGGCGCGGCCCAGGCGGAACTCGGGGCGCATGACCTGGAGGGTGACATCTTCCACCCGGGCGGAATGCTGCCGGAGCTCTTCAAATTCGTGCAGGGGCAGCCCGGCGTTGGCCACGCGCTGCAGGAACTCCGGGTGGGCGGGATCGACGATACTCAGCGTGGCCACGCCGAAGCCGGCCGTCTCGGTCACGGCATGGACGATCTGATCCAGCACGTCTTCGAGCGGTTGTTCGCCGGTGAGGGCGTTACTGATTTCGAGCACCTGGTTGAGCTGGCTGGCCCGGCGCAAGAGCTGCTCGCCCTGGCGAACCTGGGCCTCGTAGTTCTGCGCGTTGCCGACGGCGATCGCCGCCTGGTCGGCCAGGGCTTCGACAAAGCGCAGGGCGTCCTCGTCAAACGCGGCCAGGTCGTCGCTTTCGAGATTCAGGACGCCGACCACCTGGTCCTCATAGCGGACGGGCATGACCAATTCGGATCGCGTGGCCGGGTCGAACTCGAAGTAATCGGGGTCTTGCCGCACGTCGTTGACGAGCTGGGCCTGCCCGGCGGCGACCGCGCGCCCGACCAGGCCCTGGGTGACGGGGATGCGCATGGCGGTATAATGGGCCGCCCGCTCCGGGTCCATGCCGTAAATGGCGATAAAGGTATAGGTGCTGGTTTCGTAATCGACCTGGATCACACTCGCGTAGCGCGCGCGGGTCGCCTGCACCGCCTCCCGGGCCAGCAACTCGAAGATGCGCTGCAGATCCCAGGTCGCGTTCAGCTCCCGCCCGATGCGCTGGAGCACGGTCAGCTCTTGCAGCCGGCGATCGAGCCGCAAGCGCGAGCCCCGGTAGGCCTGGGCATTCTCGATGGCGATGGCGGCTTCGTCGGCCACCTGCTGCAGCAGCCGCACATCATGGGACGCAAAGGCATACGGCTGGTCAAACAGCACTTCCAGGGTGCCCAGCAGGCCGTCCTCTTCCGTGGTCGGCATCGATTGGAGCAGGGGCAGGCCGATATAAGAGCGCAGCGCGATGCCGGTGGGCAAGACCAGGCTGCGGGGCCGCGGCTCTTCCAGGACCTCGAGGTCGGGCACCACGAGCGGGCGCCGGTGCTCCGCCAACCAGCCGGTAAAGCCGTCGCCGACCGCATACTCGGCGTGATGGCGCCCGATCGAGATATGCTCCCCGGCGACCGCGGCGGTGACCAGCTTCTGGTGGGCCGACTCGTAGAGGGTGATCTCGCTATTGGTGTAGGGGATCAGCCGGCGGACCGAGGCGAGCACGGCGGCCAGGGTATCTTCCAGGTCGATCGAGTTGCCGATCATCTGGCTGACTTCCCGCAGCAGCAGCGCTTCGGCCAGGCGCCGACCCATGCGTTCCTGGACCCCGGCCTGGGCCAGGGCCAGGGCCAGTTGGCCGGCCGCGACCCGCAGCGGCGCCAGCAGGGCGGCTGGATCGGCCGGCGGCTCCGTCCAATAACATTCCAGCACGCCGACGATGCCGGTCGGGCCGCCCAGCAAGGGAAGGGCCCAGCCGCCGCTGATCCCCTCCCGCCGGGCCATCGTGCGCCAGGCGGGGGGCAAGGTTTCCGCATCCGGGGCATCCTGGCTCGGGTCCGGCACGACGATCACTTGCCGGGAGGCCCAGGCCTGGCCGGCCGGGCTCTCCGCATCGGCCGCCGGGTTCAGGGGCTCGGGGCGGCGGCCCGGGCGCGCCAGGCGGGTGAACGCACTGCCAAACCCGTGGTTCGCCAGCAGCAGCAGGTCATTGCCCTCGTGCGCCGCGGGCCCCCCGCCGCTGCCCTCGGACCCCCCGATGACGCCCGGCGCCCCGGAGAGCTCGGCGAGGCCCATGCCCTCGGCGGCCTGGCCCAGCCAGACGGCGACCCGGGCCGGCAGCGCCTCGCCCAGCACGCGGGCCGCCGCGGCGGCAATGCCGTCCAGCTCCCGGGGCGTGGTCAGCTCCTGGCTCAAGCCGAGCAGCCAGGCAAAC
>DATGEF010000635.1:0-6070 GCA_035310405.1 Chloroflexia bacterium
CGATCAGGCGGTGGCGGCGGATGATGATCCGCGCGAGGTCCAGGCCCTGCCGGGTAAAGTGGACCTCTTTATGGAGCGCGAAGAGGATCAGGCCGGCGCCGGCCATGCGCTGCAGCGTGGCCGTGACGGTCGAGGGCGCCACGCGCATGCGCTCGGCCAGCCGCACGCCGATGACCGTCTTGCCCTCGTCCTGCATGCTGTAGATCGCTTCGAGGTATTCCTGGATCGTCGCGCTGAGCTCGGCGGCCGCCGCCCGGGTCGCGGCGTCGTCGGCCAGCGGTGTGGTGTAAACCGCGGCCAGGTCGGCCGGCGTGGCGGCCAGGAGCGCGTCAGGGTCCTGCATACCTCCAGTATACCAAACCCGCGCCACTTCGTCGCCACGCCGCGATTCTGCGGGGGCGCAGCATGGTCCGGGGGCGGTCGCGCGGCGGCTGCAGCCGCGGCAACGCCGGGCGACGCCCGCCTCTGCGGGCTGCTTTGCCGGCGGCGCGACCCTGGAGCAGGCCTACCAGTGGGTGTCCTGCTGCGAGGAAGCCTGCAAAATCCTGCTCTACACGATCGCGCTCGCCAACGCGCGGTAAAGGGGCCGGCGTGTTGCAGCGGCCCGACTAGGGGCCGGGGTGGCCGGTCTTGGGCATCCCGGGGGCGCTGCTCTGGAGAATATGCACACTGAGCACGTCATAATCATTGGTGCTATCAGGGACGATATATCTCCTCTCAGCCGCGAATGAGTGGACCCGCGTGGGATAGCCCAGCACCGGATCGAACGTAACCTCATAAACGGCGGCGGTGCCGGGTAGCAGCGTCGGCCTGTCCGTGAACAGTATCCTACCCAGGAAGCGGAATTGATCCTCGACGCTGAGCGAGCGCAAGGACTCCTGATCGTACGCGCTCAAGGTATCTACGGGAATGATCCGCGGCCGATCCCCATTCAGGTCGGTGTCCCCGAGGACCCGGGGTTCGCCGCCCACTACCTGGATGCGCAGCCGCACTTTCCCGGCGTAGTCGATCCCTATATGGTCAATCAGGGTGATCTCATATTCGGACACGCCGCGAGCGCGCCACCTGGCCAGGGCCTGCGCGTACTCGGCCTGCGTAATATTGGTGTCGATTTCCCCGGCCGGTAGGGGCGACGCCAGGGGGCTGGGGCGCGGCTGGGTCGGCTCCGCGCGCCCCGAGGGCGTTGGGGCCAGCGTGCTATTGGGGACGGGCGCCACCGGGCTGGGTGCAGTCGGGACGGCGCGTGCCGCGGAGGGGCCGGAGGATGCGCTCTGGGGCCGGGCCGGGCTACAACCCAGCAGCAGCCCGCCGCCGAACAGCAGATAGGCCAGCACCACTGCGCACCAGTGCTTATACATGACTTACCTCCCCCGAGCGCCCATCCTGTGGATATGGTACCCGTAGCAACCACCCCTCCATATTATACTCCATGATTATCTCGCCCCTTTTGGGCAGTGGCTATCGGCGCGGGGCTAGCTTATGGAGTCTGATTAATGCCGGTATAGTATGTTTTATTAGCAGAAAATATAAGATTTGTCATTCTGAGCGCAGCGAAGAATCCGTTGGGGCGCACACCTGCAGCCCTAATAGTGCGATCGGGGCGGCCACACCCTGGCGGTGGGTGGTGTGGGGTCCGCTGGTCGCTGACCCAGACCCGATCAGCGGGGCAGCGGATTCTTCGCTGCGCTCAGAATGACATATTCTTTGATGTTTTTGCTAATATTTATCTCTGAATATGGCGGTAGCAGCATGGCGATCGAGCGCGATCACCTAGCGGCGTAAAGTGCAACGGCAGTGATACTCACACTATCTATTCGGAGGCGGATGTCAATAGCCGCTGATGACAGTGGATATTGAGGACCAGCGCTCGTCCGTTCGATGGATCTTTTTCTGCTAGCGTGTGCGCCGGCCGCCCGATTCTTGACAGCCGCGCGGCGCCGTTGCTATAATGGCCCTAACATCTATATCGCAACAACTGTGAACAGAACGAGTACCTGCCCCAGCGGGAAGCCAGAGAGCCGGGATCGGTGGAAGCCGGCATCAGCGCGGGCGGCGAATGGATCTGGGAGTTGCGCACCGAACGGGCCCTGGTCCTGGTAGGCTGCGCCGGCCGGCTCCGCCGTTACCCGGAGCGGGGTCGGGTGCTCCCTGGGAGTGCCGGCCCCGGCATAAGCGCCACCCCTGGCGCGGCTGGCTGGCCGTGGCGGGGGCAGCGGAAGTAGGGTGGTACCACGAGCCGGCTCTGGCCCTCGTCCCTTTGACGGACGGGGGTTTTTTGTTGGGAAGAATTTGGGAGGCAGAAAGGGAACGCCGATGAAGAAGCGGATTCTGACAGGGGACCGGCCGACCGGGCCGCTGCACCTTGGGCACTATGTCGGCTCGCTGGCCAACCGGGTGCGCTTACAGCACGAGTACGAGACCTTTATCCTGATCGCCGATGTGCAGGCGCTCACCGACAACTACGCGAACCCTGACAAGGTGCGGGACAATGTGCGCGAGTTGGCCCTCGACTACCTCGGCGTCGGCCTCGACCCGGCGATCAGCACCATCGTCGTGCAATCGCTCGTGCCCGAGATCGCCGAGCTGACTGTCTTCTACTCCAACCTGGTCACGATCGCCCGCCTGGAGCGCAACCCGACGATCAAGACCGAGCTGGCTGAGCGCCAGATGGAGGACAACGTCACCTACGGCTTCCTCGGCTACCCGGTCTCGCAGGCGGCCGACATCAGCTTCGTCAAAGCCCATCTCGTGCCCGTGGGCGAGGACCAGTTGCCGCATATCGAGTTGACGCGCGATATCGTGGGCCGCTTCAACCGCACATACCGCGAGATCTTCCCCGAGCCGGAAGCGCTGATCAGCCCGTTTTCGCGCCTGCCCGGTACCGATAACCAGGGCAAGATGAGCAAGAGTCTGAACAACGCCATCTTTCTATCGGACGACCCCGAAACCGTGCGCAAGCGGATCATGAGCATGTACACCGACCCGACACGCTTGCGGGCCACCGACCCCGGCCACGTCGAGGGCAACCCGGTCTTTGCCTACCACGACGCCTTCAACCCCGATACGGCCCGCGTGGCGGAGATGAAGGAGCTCTACCGCCAGGGCGGCATCGGCGATGTGCAGGTGAAAAAGGAGTTGGTCGGCGCCGTGAACGCCTTCCTCGACCCGATCCGGGACCGGCGCCAGGCCGCCGCCCAGCACATGGACCGCATCGACGAGATGCTGATCGCGGGCACACGCGCCGCGCGGGCCATCGCGCGCGAGACCATGCGCGAGGTCCGCGAGGCCATGCACATCAACTACTTCCCGAACGTCGACGTCTAGCGGCCGCCCGGGTTGTGATCAAACCTGGCCGCGCCGGGCGTGCGTGGCGGCGAGCCGGTCGGCCAGCGGCGGGATCAGCCGGCCCGCGAGCTCCAGGCCGGCCAGGATCGGTGCCAGGTAGGCGGGGATCACGATCCGGCGGCGGGGATGATCGAACAGCCGCACGATCGGCCGGGCGACGGCGGCCGGGGTCAGGACGAAGAGGGCGGGCAGGATCTGGCGGCGGCGCGCTTTGGCGTGAAACTCGGTGGCGACCGGCCCCGGCTCCACCAGGCAGACCGCGACGCCATAGGGCGCCAATTCGCGCCGCAGCGCGTCGCTCAGCGCGGTGACCGCGATCTTATTCGGGCTGTAGTTGCCGATCCCGGGCATGGCGATCCGCGTCAGCGCCGAGCCGACGTTGACCACGCTGCCGTGCTGCGACTCCAGGTAGGGCAACGCCAGGCGCGTGAGCGTGGCGACCGCCGTGACGTTGACATCCCATTGCCGGCGCAACTCCTCCGGGCTCGATTCGTGAAAGAGCCCGGGCAACGGCAGCCCGGCATTGTTGAACAACACATCCAGGCGGCCAAACGCCTGGATCGTGGAGTCGATCAGCCGCCGCTGGTCGTCTAACACGGCCACATCGGTGGGGACCACCAGCGCCTGGCCGCCGGCGCCGGTGATGCGGTGGGCCAGCTCGCGCAGCCGGGCCACGCGCCGGGCCGCCAGCACCACCTGGTAGCCCTGCTGCGCCGCGCGGCGGGCGACCGCCCAGCCGATGCCGCTGGACGCCCCGGTGATGATGACGACCCGCCCGTGCATGGCGATCCCTTTCGTTAGCGACCCAGCCGGTAGATCAGGATGCCATCCTGGTCATAGACCCGCTGCGCCGGCCAGCCGGGCAGGGGCTCGCGCCGGTAGAGCGGCGTCAGGGCCAGGCGGACCGGAGTCGCCCGGGCGCTGGTCGGGTCGGCGGGGCCGCCCAGCCAGAGATAGGTCACGCCGTAGCGCGCGGCGACGGCCTGGATGTCGGCCAGCGACCCCTCGGGGATCATCACGGCGCGGCGCTGGGCATACCAATTGAACTCCCAGGGATTGCGCGTCATGACCACCGCCGTGGCCGGTAGGTTGGCGGCCGCCCAGCGCCCGGCTGCCGCGAAGGTGTCCGGGTGGCTCTCGCTTTTCGCGCGCTCCGCGATATCCAGCAGCGCGGGCCCCGGGAGCGCCAGCACGAGCCCGACGGCCAGGGCCAGCCCCCCCCCGGCCAGCAGCCGGAAAGGCCGGGCCCGGCGCGTGAGCCCCCGGCGCGCGTAGTCGCCGAGCCCGACGGCCAGGGCGGCGGTGCCCAGGTAGAACCAGGGCACGACCACCAGGAAGTAGCGCGACTCGTAATGCCAGGCCAGCAGCACGACCAGCCCGTAGACCAGGAAGGTGCCGATCCAGGTGGTGCGCAGCCCGCGGAGCGGGGACGGCGCCAGCGCCCAGCCGGCGAGCCCGGCGCCGCAGATCGGCAGGGCCAGGATGTCGCCCTTCAGGACGCCGCTGGTCCAGAGGGTGGTGAACCCCCAGGCGACGGCCTGATACAGTGCGTCGTAGCTGTAGAGCAGCAGGGCCGGCTGGGGCAAGGGCCGCCCCAGGTAATCGGCATAGATCTGCTCCCAGGATGGGCCCGTGCCGCCGATGTTGAGCCGCAGCAGCCAGACGTCATAGCTCTCGGTGGAGGTGAACGGCACGCCAAAGACCAGCAGGTTCCGGGCGACCAGCAGGCCGACGACCAGCACCGCCGCGCCGACCGCCCAGCGCCCCGGCCGCCAATCATACGCCGGCCGCCGCCCCGCCCAGCGGGCCGTGTGCCATGCCGCGGCCAGGGCCAGGCCCAACCCGCCGAGCACGACCACGGCGCTCGGCCCCTTGCTCCAGATCAGCAGCCCGGCCGCGAGCCCAGCTAGCGCTGGGAGTTTTGAGTTTTGATCGCGCAGCGGTGCCGCAGGCACATTTTTGAGTTTTGAGTTATTTGACGAAGCAACGGATTTTGGATTTTGGATTTTGGATTTTGGATTGGGGACGGCGGGAGTGGTGAGCGAGGAATCGGTTCCTACCCCCCGATCCCCAACCCCCAACCCCGCGCCACTGCCTACTGCATCCTGCCGACTGCCTACTCGTCCCGACCCCCACCCCCCACCCCCCAACCCCTCGTCGTCACTGCCTACTGCATACTGCCTACTGCCTACTGCCAGCGTCTCCCAGGCCCAGCCGATGGTCAGCAGGGCCAGCAGGGTGAAGGCCAGGTCGTTAATTGGGTAGAGGACGGTTTGGAAGAAGTAGGGATGCAGGAGGGTCAGCAGGGCGGCGAGCAAGGCGACCCGGCGGTCCCACCAGCGGCCGGCGAAGTGGTAGACGGCGACCGCGAGCGCCAACAGCACCACCAGGTTGGGCAGCTTGGCGACCCAGGTCTGGGCGCCCAGCAGGAGGAACCCGGGGGCGATTAACAGCGGCTGGAGGGGGGGCCAGGTATCCGCCGGGTGGGTGATCCCGGCATAGAAGCGGTAGAACTGGGGCACATAATCGATCACAGGACCGCGCCCGGCCGCCAGGTTGCGGGCCACGACCGCGTTATCCGCATAATCGGCGTGGCCGATCCAGTCGACGCCCAGCAGCACGCTCAGGGCGTAGGCGGCATAGCCGATCAGCGCCAGGCCCAACAGCCAGGGGGCCAGCCGGAAGCGGGCCTCGGCCCAGAGGTCGGGCTCGGCGGCATAGAGCC
>DATGEF010000636.1:0-18692 GCA_035310405.1 Chloroflexia bacterium
TTTGACGGATGGCCAGTTGGCCATGGACAACGGTAGCTATCCACTCAAGCTCTGTATCCTCGGAGGAAGGCAACTCTACATTGGGGAGGACTATATCGTTTCCCTGATTACTCCTGATCAAGTCCGGGACGTGGCCCAGGCACTTACGAAGATCGACCGGGCTATGCTACGCACTCACTATTTCCAGATCGATCCCCACGATTATGGGGCGGATCTAGACGAGGCCGATTTCGCTTACACCTGGGATTGGTTTGAGGGTCTACCTGCTTTTTATGCGCGGGCTGCCGCGGCCCAGCGTGCTGTGATCTTTACTGTAGATCAATAGCTCCAGACCAGGAGTTACTCCGCTCATTAGGGCGAAAGTTGGGCCACTGCGTGGGCTTGTGTGGTAGTGATAGATGAACGATACTGGCCGCCAGGACCCACCCTCCCGGCGCCGGTGCCGTCGGCGCCTTTGGGGCCATAGGTTGCAGAGCCCCCATCCGGCGTAGTACTATTCGCGAGGCGACTTATAGTACTAAATCACTATGCCCACTCCAGGACTTTTGTCTGTATCTCGCCTGGCCGTTTGTTGGTATACTGTGGAGTACGGGGAAAATGCTGATCCCGGGTGCGATCCGGGATCGCGGCGGGCGGTCTGAGGGCGCGGTCAAAGGCAGGAGCTTAACAGATGAAGACAACGTGGTCAGCTCATCGTGGAGTACAAATCGGCGTCTTCGTGATGATGGGGGCCCTGGCGCTGAGCACGGCGCTGCTGGGCTGCACCCCGGCGCAGGCGGCTCCCGCCGGTTGGACTACCAGCGGCACGAAAATCTTGAACCCGGCGGGCGGGCAATTTGTGATTACCGGGATCAACTGGTACGGGTTCGAGACGGCCGATCATGTGGTGCATGGCCTGTATAGCAAAGACTACACCTATATTGTGAACGAGGCCAAGCAGTACGGCTACAATACGCTGCGTATTCCCTTCTCGAACGAGATGTGGGAGCTGAACCCCATCCCGGGCTCCAGCAAGCTGAGCGCCTGCCCGTCCTGCGCCGGCAAGCACGCCCGCGATATCCTGGCCATGATCGTCAACTACGCGGGATCTATTGGCCTCCATGTGATCCTCGACAACCACCGTTCCGAGGCCGGCAACTCGGCCGAGGGTAACGGGCTCTGGTATTTTGTCTCCGGCAACAACAACTACCCGGAGAGCAGCTGGCTCGCCGACTGGGTGAATGTCCAGCGCTGGGTCCACGGCATCGCCCAGCCGTCCGACACCGTCGCGGTGAATTACCTGGCCGCCGATGGCGCCCCGATCGTCGTCGGCTATGACCTGCGTAACGAGCCGCATACGCCGTCACGCACCGCCTACCTGGCCGGCGCCACCTGGGGCAGCGGCGACGGGATCGACCCCACCGGGAACCCGAATCCGAACCCCTTTGCTCCCGCCTGCGTGGCCGGCTCCACCTGCCACGATTGGCGGCTGGCCGCCGAGCGCGCCGGCGATAATCTGCTCGGCGATGCCGCGGCCAATGGCTGGGCGAACCCGCTGCTGATGGTCGAGGGCATCGGCCAGTATCCGGCGGCCAACGGCACGGCGGCCAATGGCCCCTATGACGGCTACTGGTGGGGCGGCAGCCTACTGGGCGTGAACGGCAACGCGAATAATCCCGGCGCGCCCGTCGTCTTCAATGCCGGCGGCACGGCCAGCAGCCTGGGCGCCGCCGTCGCCAACCAGGTGGTCTATTCGGCACACGACTACGGGCCCTCGCTCTTCCAGCAGACCTGGTTCAATACCAGCACCTGCTACACCAGCGGCTGCTCGGCCTCCAGCCTGGCCGATGTCTGGGCGAAGAACTGGGCCTACATCAACTTACCCGGCGGCGTCAACCCCGCCTGGGCCGGGCACGCATCCTACCCCTGGGCCAACACCGGCCAAACCGCCTACAACCAGGCCCCGATCTATATCGGCGAGGGCGGCACCGGCAAGGCCGACTCCGATATCTATTCGTCGGGTGCCGGCTCCCAGGGCCAGTGGTTCACCGACCTGATGAACTTCATCCAGAGCAGCAACGCGCTGAACACCACGAACAACTCCGGGCTGGCCGTGACCAACCTCACCTTCACCTACTGGGCGCTGAACAGCGAAGACAATTACGGCCTGCTGGGCTCCAGCTACACGGGCCTGGCCAACAGCAAGAAGGAATACTCCTTCCTCTGCTTCGTGCAATGGGGGCCGCTGGCCGTGCCGCGGGGCAGCGGATCCGGGCAGTGCGGCTCGACCGGGCCGTTCCCCAATCCGTAATAACTACCAGATGTCGAAGGAGACGCGATGATCCACAGCGCAAGTTACCGGCGCGGCCCCTGGGTGCGCCGGACAGCGTTCTTTACCGTCCTGTTCACGGCGACGGCATTGTTGGCGCAGCTCGTCCTGCGCGCCCCCCTGCCGGGGGCCCACTCGACGGTGAGCGCGGCGGGCAGCGGCTTCTGGCACACCAGTGGCAACCAGATCCTGGACGCCAATAACCAGCCCGTGCGCATCGCGGGCATCAACTGGTTCGGCTTCGAGACGGCCAATTATGTGCCGCACGGCCTCTGGACGCGGGGCTATAAAGAGATGATGGATCAGCTCAAAGCCCAGGGCTACAACACCATACGCCTGCCCTACTGCAACCAACTCTTCGACGCCGGCAGCACGCCGAACGGCATTGATTTCACCAAGAACCCCGACCTCCAGGGCCTGACCGGCATCCAGATCATGGATAAGATCGTGACTTATGCCGGCCAGATCGGGCTGCGCATCTTCCTGGATCGCCACCGGCCCGACTCAGGCAGCCAGTCGGCTCTGTGGTACACCTCCGCCTACTCGGAGCAACGCTGGATCGCCGACTGGCAGATGCTGGCGAGCCGCTACGCCGGCAACCCGACAGTGGTCGGCGCCGACCTGCACAACGAGCCGCACGGCACGGCCTGCTGGGGCTGCGGCGACACGACCGTGGACTGGCAACTGGCCGCCGAGCGGGCCGGCAACGCGATCCTGGCGGTGAACCCCAACTGGCTGATCATCGTGGAAGGCATCGAGACCTACAACGGCACGAGCTACTGGTGGGGCGGCAACCTGATGGGCGCCGGCACCTATCCCGTGGTCTTGAACGTCGCCAACCGCGTCGTCTACTCGCCGCACGACTACCCGGCCTCGGTCTACGCGCAGCCCTGGTTCAGCGACCCGACCTACCCGAACAACCTGCCGGCGCTCTGGGACGCGCGCTGGGGCTACATTTACAAGAATAACCAGGCCCCGGTACTGATGGGCGAGTTCGGCTCCACGCTGTCAACGACCTCGGACCAGCAGTGGTTGAGCGCGCTGGTGAGCTACCTCGGCACCGGCTCCGGGGCCATGAGCTGGACCTTTTGGTGCTGGAACCCGGACTCCGGCGACACCGGCGGCATCCTGATGGACGATTGGCTGACGATCAACACCACCAAGCAGAACTACCTGGTGCCGATCATGTTCCCGCTGGACACCGGGCCGCCGCCCACACCCACGGCCACGATCACCGGCGGCTTCACGGCCACGCCCTCGCGCACGCCGACCACGGCGCCGGCCACGGCCACGCCGACCACGGCCGCCGGCACCGCGCTCAAGGTGCAGTACCGCGCCGGCGATACCACGGCCAGCACCAACAACCCGCACCCGCAGTTCGTGCTGGTCAATACCGGCAGCACCAGCGTCACGCTGAGCAGCGTCAAGATCCGCTACTGGTACACCATTGACACCAACCAGTTGCAGGCCTTCAACTGCGACTACGCCCTGGTCGGCTGCGCGTACATCACCTACAACTTCGTGGTCGTCTCCCCGGTGCGCACCAACGCCGATTACTACGAGGAGGTCGGCTTCAGCGGCGGGGCGGGCAACCTGGCCCCCGGCGCCAGCAGCGAGGTCCAGACGCGCTTCAACAAGAACGACTGGTCGAACTACACGCAGACCAACGACTACTCCTTCGACGCCACCAAGACCGCTTACGCCGACTGGACGAAGGCCACCGTCTACTACAACGGCACGCTGATCTGGGGCACGGAACCCGGCGGCTCCGGCGCCACGGCCACCGCGACGGCGACCGCCGCCCCGCCGACGGCCACGGCCACGGCTGCCCCGCCGACGGTCACAGCCACCGCCGCCCCGCCCACTAACACGCCGACCAAGACGGCCACGGCTGCCCCGCCGACGGCCACGGCCACCGCCGCCCCGCCCACCAACACGCCGACCAAGACGGCCACGCCGCCCCCGCCAACGGCCACGGCCACGGCTGCCCCGCCGACGGCCACGGCCACCGCCTCGTCCGGCGTCACGCTCAAGGCGCAGTACATGGCCGGCGACACCAACGCCACCACCAACAGCCCGCACCCGCGCTTCAAGGTGTTCAACATCGGCACGACCACCGTGGCCCTTAGCGACATCAAGATCCGCTATTGGTACACGATTGACACCAGCCAGCCGCAGACCTTCGTCTGTGACTGGGCCGCGGTCGCCTGCGGGAACATCACCGGCAGCCTGGTGGCTCTCTCGCCCACGAAGACGACCGCCGATTACTACGAGGAGGTCGGCTTTACCACGGCGGCAGGCAACCTGGCCGCCGGCGCCAACAGCGAGGTGCAGACGCGCTTCAACAAGAACGACTGGTCGAACTACACGCAGACCAACGACTACTCCTTCGACGCCACCAAGACCGCCTATGCTGACTGGACGAAAGTCGGCGTCTACTACAAAGGCACGCTGGTCTGGGGCAACGCGCCGTAAAACGGCCTGCGTGTTTACTATTTGTCAACCCCCGCAGCGCGGTAATCTCCCCGCCGCGGGGGTTGACAAATGGGCGCAAACCCCATAGACTCTGGGAGTCAGAGATCATCTGACCTCACCGAACATGACTCGGGAAAGCACGGCGTTGTATCACTTGGCACTCTTCAGCAGCAAGCGATCGATCTCCAGGGGTTGTTAATGGCTTTCTCCGTGGCCCGCCGGGCGGTTAGCGCACGCGCCGCGCATGCCACCCTCCGGCTGCCGGCGGCGCTGGTCGTCGTGGGCACCCTCGGTATCGGGATCGGTGGCACGTTGTTGCTCACCACCGCCGCGTTCCTCGCCGGCGGCGCCGTGCTCCTGGGCGGGATCGCGCTGGCCGGGATCGGCGGCAACTGGCTCTGGCGATCGTGGACGGCGATTAACCGCGCGCTGACGACGATTACGCAGGTCGAGGATATCACCCTGCTACCAGTCGCGGCGCCGGCCGCCGACTCGCCCCTGGCCCCCGTGCTGGCGACCCTGGGCCAGATGGGCCAGGCGGTGCGCCACCTGGTCGGCCAGCTGCAGATGCAGGCCGACCAGGTCGGCAATATCGCGCAGCATATCGGCCAGGCCGCCGACCAGCAGAACCAGCAAACCATAACCCAGGAGGTGGCGATCGGCCAGGTCGCCCGGCAGCTTGACGCGATTATCGCCCGGGTGACGGCGACCGCCCGCGAGGTGAGCCAGGCCGCCGAGCAGGTCCACCAGGCCAGCACCAACAGCCAGACGGTCGTCGCGCAGGCGGTCGACTCGCTCGACATCACCCGCCTGCGGGTCGGCGAAACGCTGGCGGCCATCGACGCCCTGCGCAGCCGCGCCGGCGAGATCGGCGTGATCGGCGATCTGATCGCCGATGTGGCCGGCCAGACGCACATCCTGGCGCTCAATGGGGCGATTGAAGCCGCCGGCGCCGGCGCCGCCGGGCGCCGCTTCGGCGTGATCGTCACCGAAGTCCGCTCCCTGGCCGGGCGCATGCAGCAGGAAGCGCTGCAGGTCGGCCCGCTGGTCGCCGAGCTGCAGCAGGCCGTCGCGCTGGCGGTGGCGGCCGCGACGGCCGGGTTGGACCAGACGGCGCATACTACCGGCCTGGCGACCACGCTGACGGCCACTGTCGGCCAGCTCGACACCACGGCCACCCGCACGCAGCAGCTGGCGGTCAGCATCGACCAGGCGATGGTCGAGCAGCGCGCCAGCGCCGCCGAGGTCGCGCAGGGGCTCGGCGCGATCGCCGAGTCGGCCCAGGGCCAACGCCGCCAGACGACGGCGCTGGCGACCGAGGCGGGCGATCTGATCGAGGTGGCCCGGCAGCTGCGCGGCTCGGCGTTGCGCTTTGGCGTGCGCACGGCCGCGGGGCGCCTGCGCCTCTTGATCGCCGGCCGCGAGACCGTGTCCAGCCGCGGCCGGGCCTGGCACGCGCTGGTCGACGCCTGGAATCGGGAACATCCGGCCACGACGATCGCTCTCGAGTTTATCCCGCCGAACGCCGAATACCTGCCCGACCTGGGCCGCGCCCTGGCCGGTGGCACCGCGCCGGACATCATGCATGTGATCAACGGCAGCGCCTTTGTCCGGCAGGGCTACCTGGCGCCGCTCGACGACCTGCTCAGCCCCGCCGTCCACGACGATTTCTACCCGGCCTTGCTCGACGTCAGCCGCTATGAGGGCCGGCTCTACAGCCTGCCCACGGAGGCGCAGCCGCTGCTGATCCTCTATAATCGACGGCTGTTTGCGCAGCTGGGCGTGCCCGTACCGCGCACCTGGGAAGCGTTGATCGACGCGGCGCGCCGCTGCCGCACCCCGCAGCGCTGGGGACTGATCATGGAGACCACCCCCGGCGAGTACCGGGCCAAGCAATGGCTGCCCTTTGTCTGGCAAGGGGGCGGTGAGGTGCTCGACGCCGCCGGCCAGGTGCGCCTGGATACGCCGGCCGTCCAGGCGGCCTTGCAGCTGTGGCGGGACCTGATCGTGACCCACCGCGTGGCGCCGCTGAAGCGCCCGCACCCCTTCTACGATATCGCCAACCTGGTCGAGGGCCACTGCGCCATGCAATACATCGGCAGCTGGGGCCTGGTCATGTTGCGTGAGAGCTATCCCGACTTTGAGTATGGGATCATGGCCGTGCCGACCGCGCCCGGCGGCCAGCCCCGCAGCATCCTGCTGCGCTGGGGCCTGGCCGTGAATGCCCACAGCCCCCAGCGCGAGGCAGCCAAGGCTTTCGTGCGCTGGGCCCTGGCCGGCGAGGGCGCGGCGGGCGCGGCCCGCGCCCGCTCCCTGCTGGTCGAGGGCTTGCCGGTGCGCCGCAGCATCGTGCCGATCGTCGAGGGCGAGGGGGGCGCCGACCCCGCCTGGCACTTTATGCTGGAGCAGATCTACCCCCACGGCCGCCCGGACCCCGAATGGCTGGAGCCGACCCGCACCGCCTGGGACCAGGCCTATGACCAGGTCATTGCCGATTTCCAGCCCTGATCCGCCGGCCGTTGCCGCTTGACAGGCACCGCCGTCAGGAGTATGCTGATCGGGTGCGGGCCGCGCTCTCACGTGGCCCGGTTGTTTGCCGGCCCGGCCCGCGCCGCCGCTGGCGCGGGGGGCCTCGCCAAGGAGCACCTAGCCCATGCCTACCCCTATCTTCGAGCCGATGCAGGCCTTCTTCAAGGAAGACGAGTGGCCCATCACGCCGGTCGAGGGCCGGCCCATGCTGCGCATGAACTTTCGCGGCACGAACGGACGCTGGATGTGCCTGGCCCAGGCCCGCGAGGAGCAGCAGGAGTTCATTTTCTATTCGGTCTGCGATGTCAACGCGCCCGAGGAGCGGCGGGCGGCAATGGCCGAGTTCCTGACCCGGGCCAACTATGGACTCTACCTCGGCAACTTCGAGATGGACTACAGTGACGGCGAGATCCGCTATAAGACCAGCATCGACGTCGAAGGCGCCACGCTGACGGCCCCGCTGATCAAGTCGCTGGTCTACGCCAATGTCTCGCTCATGGACCGCTACCTGCCGGGGATCATGTCGGTCCTCTACGCCGGCACCGCGCCCCTGGAAGCGATCCGCAAGATCGAGGGCTGAGCCCGGGCCGGGCGGCCGGCGGTCAGAGTTGGAGCCGGCGCGCGATCTCGCGTAGCGCCGGCTCCGGCGCGATCAGCAGCAGGGCGTCGCCGGGGCCGAGGACGGCGGTCGGCGGCGGATGGTAGCGGGGCGCCCCCCCGGCCGGCGCGGAGTAGAGCACCTGTGCCGGCACCCCGGCCAGCAACGGCCCCAGCGCCCGCGCCCCTACGGCGCTCTGCGGCGGGACGATCAGTCGGGCCACGCCGAGGATCTGGCCCGCGATCGGCGAGCGGTGCAGCAGCGTCTGGGAGGCCGCCCGGGCGACGAACGCCGGCGCCGCCAGGGCGGTCGCGCTCAGCGCAACCTCCAGGCCGAAGGTCTCGGCCATCTGCTGGGCCAATTGCGGGTCAAAGGTGCGCAAGACCACGCGGATGCCCGGGTTGATCTCGCGGGCGATCAGCGCCGTCTGGATATTGGCCATGTCGTCGCTGGTGGCCGTCACCAGGCACCGGGCATGGGCCACCCCGGCCAGCTCCAGCGTATCGTGGAGCTTGGCGTCGGCGATCACCACGCGGGCCTGCCGCTGGCGGCGGATCAGCGGCAGGAAGCGGTTCTCGTCGTCCCGCTCCACCACGGCGACCGCCTCCGCGCTCGCCAGCAGGCTGCTGACCACGCGGTAGCCGACCGTGCCCAGCCCGGTCACGACGACGTGCTGGCGCAGGGTCACGGGCTGCTGCCCCAGCAGGCCGCTGAGCTTGACGCTGACGATGTAATTGGTGACAAAGGCGTAAATCACCGTCAGCACCGCGGTGCCCGTAACCATCAGGCCGATGACATAGAGCTTCAGCCAGGCCGGGTCGGTCCCCGCGCTGAACCAGCCGATGCCGGTGGTGCTGATCACGCCAAAGACCAGCACGAGCGCATCCAGCGGCGGCATCTGGCGGGCGACGGCGAACACGCCCACGCTGGCCGCGATCACGCCGGTCAGCACGGCCAGGGTCAGGTACAGCGCGCGGTCGAGATTGCGCAGGAGCGCCCACAGCCGGCCGGGGGCCGGCAGTCTCCCGGCCCCCGGGCCGGGCGGCGGCTGGTCGGGCACATTGTCGAGCAAGGCGGGTAACCCGCGCACCTCCTGCTCCGGGCCGATCACGATCAGCTGGTCGCCGATCGCAACCGGCTGGCTGGGTCCCGGAAAGAGGACGGGCGGCGCCGCCCCCCGCTGCCAGGCCAGCACGACCGAGCGGGCAAACGTCAGGCGCTCTAGGGTGCCGGCATGGCCCAGGGTGAGCTCGGCGATGGTCAGCACCTGATCGTCGACCACCATCGCGCTACGCACATTGGGGTCGGTCGCCGCGGCCACGAAAGCGGGGGCGGCCAGCTTCGACACGCTGAGCACCGTCAGCTGGGGCAGGGCCGCCTGGATGCTCGGCGCCAGGTCGACGTTAAAGAAGCGCATCACCACGCGCAGGTCCGGGCGCAGGCGGGCCGCGGCCAGCACGACTTCGAGATTCGTCAGGTCGTTGTCGAAGGTGGTGATCAGGGCGCGGGCCGTGGCGATCCCCGCGGCCGCCAGCGACTCGGGCAGCCGGGCATCGGCCGCGACCAGCCCGCCCCCATCCGCCGCGACCCGGCCGCCCCAGATCGGCTCGGGCGCCCGGTCCACGACCACGACCGGGACGCCGATCGCGGCCAGCTGGCTATAGATGCGCACGCCCAGGTTGGCCAGCCCACACAAAATGACATGGTCCCGCACCGCCGCGGCGTCGGGCGCGGGCGCCGCCGGGCCGGCGCGCGGGACGGGCCGATTTCGTGTCTTCATCCTGGCGCCTATGATAGCATGGCCGGCCGGCCAGGGCAAGCGGCCGCTGGCCCCTGGCGGGGCCGTTAGGCGCCCTCGGGCTCATTCCAGGGGGGGACCCAGGGGCGGCGGCGGGGCAGCCAACGGGCGACATGTTGCTGGTAGAGGCGGTATTCGTCGCCGAAGCGCTCGGCTAGCTGGGGTTCCTCCAACAGCGGGATGTAGACCATATTGACCCCGGCCGCCACCAGGAACCACACCAGGAGCGCGCCGGAGCCGAACAGCAGGCTCTCGCCCAGCAGCACGCTGAGGACCCCACTGATCATCGGGTTGCGGACGTGACGATAGACGCCCTCCACGACCAGGTGTCGGGGAGGGTCCCAGGGCGCCAGGGTGCCCTGGCCGCGGGAGGCGAACAGGCGGATCGTCTGGGCCATCAGCGCGAGCCCCAGGACGATGCAGCCGACGCCCAGCAGCCCGCCCAGTAGGTGCAGCGGGCCGGGCCCGCCCGCGGGCGCCGGCGGGCTGCTGGTCAGCAACCAGCCAGGAATGACCACCAGGACCACGCCCGGCAGGGCAAGAATGGCACTGATCTGGCGCAGCGACATCAGGATACCTCCTCTTTGGCGACGCCGCCCCGCCCGATCCTGCGGGCCCATGGCCGCGGTCCGGCCCCGCTAGTGGTGCCCTGGCCCGAGCAATATATGGACCGCGCCATCCTGAGCTCAGCGGTGCGCGGCCCCGGGCGGGTCTCAGTCAGTCAGACACTGTCACCCCCTTCAGGGGGTGACAGTGTCTGACTGACTGACCGCTGCGAACCGGATCGGTGACCAACCGGTGACGGACCGGTGTCAGACCTGACCGACCGTGCCTGGCCGGCCCCTAAAACCCGTGACAGACCGTGGCGGACCAGTCCACTGTGTCAGACCGTGTCGGACCACCCCAGCCGAATCCAACGGGGGGCGGGAGCCGCGGCCGCCCGGTGGGGCCCGGGCCCCATCCGGCCGCGCCGCCACCACCCGGGGCCCGGCCGGCGCGGTGCCCCGCAGATAGAGTGCGCGCGGGTCGCGGCCGAAGGCCAGGCGGTGCGCCCAGGTCGTGGGGCAAGCGCGGAGCGCGTCTGCCCCCAGGCTCACGGGGGCGCGGAGGACGAACCCCGCCCGCGCCAGGCCGTGCTGTACCTGGGCCATCCCGGGGGCCAGCGCCCACCCGGCTTCCGCCAGGGCGCCCCCGTTGAGCCGGACCTCCAGCAGCGCGCCCGGCCCGGCCACCGCGGTCAGCTGGGCCAGCACGGCCGAGTCGCCGTCCAGCAGCCCAGCCAGGAGGCTGCCCCAGGGGAAGTTGATCGTCAGGTGGGTAGCGCAGCGGGCTAGCTCTGGCGGCAGCGCGTGGGCGCTGGCGACCAGGTAAAGCGCATTGGGCGGGGTCTGCCGGCTGCGCTCGCGCAGGTTGGCGGCGCAGCTGTCGACGCCGATGGCGAAATAGCCCGGCCAGGCCGCCGCGACATGGCGCACGAAGCGGCCATCGCCGGTGCCGATATCGATAAGCGTATGGGGATACCCGGCCAGTTGCCGGGAGAGAGTGGGGGCATCAACGCGGGCGACCCGTTGGCCCCGGACGGATTCCATAACCTGCCTCCCATATTGTCTGTCGCGTGGTCGTTGCGTCGAGACAAATATGGGAAGCGGCGGAGCCCGGGCGCCCGGGGCGGCCGCTCCGGCGGCTTAGCAGGGCGGCCGGGCGCGTTGCTGGATAAGTATGTACATCCGATGGATCTTTCTAGGCGGCACGTGCCGGACAAGCCCTTGCGGGCTGGAAATCACCAGATCATCCTACACCGGCCGGCGCGGGCTGTCAAGGAGGGCGGGCCGCCAACCGGGGGGCACGTGGTCGCCATACACGATCTCCTGCGCGCCCAGAAAGGCGCCCAACTCGGCGACCGCCCCGGCCACCGCGGCGCCCATCTCGGGAGTCGCGGGCGCATCCGGCTCGGCATGCACCGCCTGGATGGTCAGGCGCTGCCGGCGCCGGTCCAGGGCCGGGTCGACCCGCCCGATCAGCCGGTCGCCGTGCAGGATCGGCAGGACGAAGTATCCGTACTGGCGTTGCGCTTTGGGGACATAGATCTCGATGCGGAAGCGGAAATCGAACAGTAGCTCGGTGCGCGCCCGGTCGCAGATCAGGTTGTCGAAGGGCGAGAGCAGCGTGGTCCGCGGCGTCCACGCGCCCGCCGCCAGCTGGTCGAGCAGCGGCAGGTCGGCCGTATGGATGTACCAGGGCGCGGCCCACTCCCGCGCGGGGGCGGCGATCGCCACCGGCCGGATGGCGCCTTCGGCCACCAGGTCGGCCAGCACGCGGTCGAGCTCCGGATAGCCGCCCCGCGTGAAGTGCTGCCGGATCTGCGTGGGGGTGGCCACGCCGAGCGCCCGCAGCGCGTGCTGGGCGGCCAGGCGCACCACCTCCTGCTCCGACAGCTCGGGGCGCGGCAGCGCGGGCGGCAGGCAGCGCGCGGCCAGGTCCCAGAGCCGGTGCCCGCTCTGCCGCCCGGCGATCATGATCGCGCCGGCGGTCCAGAGAAAGTTGAGCATGCGGTCCACGTTGCGCCCGGCCGTCCAGCCGGACGACGACCAGGGCACCGGCCCGCGGTCCTCAAAATCTTGTGTGCGCAGGGGGCCGCGGGCGGTGAGCTCGGCGAGGATGTACTGGCGGAGCTCCGCATTGGCGTCCATCCACTCCTGGACCCGGCGCGACCAACGCGCCTCCCCGGTCGCAAACTGGCGCATCCAATGGGCATGGATCGGGTAATCCTCGCTCAAGACGATCGAGGCGGCATGGGCCCAGTACTCGAAGAGCTGCCGATCCTGCCAGAGGAGGATGTCCAGGGCGGCCGGGTCATACACACCCAGCCGGCTCCAGAGCACCAACAGGTGGCTGCGCGCGACGATGCTCGTCGGGTCCAGCTGCAGGCAACGCAGGTCGCGGACGAGGTCGAGGATGCCGGCCGGCCCGGCGGCGGGCGGGGGGCCGGCGAGGCGCTGGCGGGCGATCGCCAGGCGGCGGACCAGCGCCGGCGTGAGCGTCAGGGTAGACTCCATGGGGGCTCCTCCCGAGATAGCGAATAGCACGGATGTTCGGCTCGCCCCATTATACCACAGCCGGGCGCCCGGCACGGATCTGCAGGGCGGCCCAGAGTCCGATCATAGCCGCGGTGAGGAGAATGATATAGGGCAGGAGCGCGGTGAGCCCAAGGGCCGTGGCCAGGTAGCCGGCCCCCCAGGGAAAGACGGCCGCGCCGATACTGCCCGCGCTGGCCAGGAAGCCGATCGCGCTGGGCAGCAGGCGGGGCGCGACCCAGCCGGAGAGCAGGGCGATCGTGGTGGGGTAGATCGGGCCGAGGCTGAAGCCGGCCAGGCCCAGGCCGGCCGCCGCCGGGATGCTGCCGGGCACCAGCCAGACCAGCGCGATGCCGAGGGCGACCCCGGCCAGGCAGCCGGTGATCAGGTGCCGGTCGCCGACGCGGGACGCCAGGCGCACGAGGGTCAGCCGCCCCAGCGTCAGCCCCATCCAGTAGCCGCTGACCACCCAGCCGGAGAACAGCGCGGCCTCGTGCCGGGTCTCGGTCAGGAACGAGTAGCTCCAGCTGCCGAGGCTGACTTCGGCCCCCACATAAAGCAGCAGAAAGAGCGCGGCCAGCCAGACCACCGGCAGGCGCAACACGGCCGCCAGCACATTGCGCTCGCCGGGCGGGGCCACCGGCCGCGGCGCCGGGGCAAAGACGGCGGCCACGCCCCCCAGCACCAGCAGGCCGAGGCTGAGCCAGACGAGATAGACCAGGTTCCAGGCCCAGCCCAGCGCCAGGATGGCTGAGGCCACCAGGGGCCCGATCAGCGCCCCCAGCCCATAGAAGGCGTGCAGGTAATTCAGCGGGGCCGTGTTGTTCGGCAAGCCGGCGATATAGGAGTTCAGGCCCGCGTCGATGATCGCCACGCCGAAGCCGAGCAGCAGCAGCCCGGTCAGCACGGCGGCGAACGGCAGCCGCAGCAGAAACGCCGTCTCGCCGCCGCTGAAGGCGGCCGCGCCCAGCAGCAGGAAGCGCCGCTGGCCCAGCCGCTCAACCAGCAGCCCGCTGGTGAAGGCGGCGCCCAGGTAGCCGAACGTGCCTGCCAGGAACAGCAGGCCAATCGTCGCCTTGTCCACGTGATAGAACGCCTGCAGGCTGGGCAGCAGCACGCCACTGCCGCCGTCGTTGGCCCCGATCAGGATGAAGGCGAAAAAGGCGAGCCCGATCTGGGGGCGCACTAGCTAGGCGCCCGGATTATGGCGTCGCACCCTGCGGGCCACAACTGCCCCCGCTATTGCCCAGGGCGAGATAGACAATTTTGGCGATCTGCCCGCGGGTGGCCGAGTTGTATTGCCGGAAGTAAGGCCGCTGCTGGCCGTCGCACGGCTCCCCCGGCCCCCCGCAGGTGTAGCCGCTGATGATGCTCCGACAGGCGGCCGTTTCGACGAAGGTGTAGAAAGCGGTGCCCGACAGGACGTCCGCGAAAGTGCGGCTGGCCGGATTCTGCAGGGGCCAGCCGGCCGCGATCACCACGATTTTGGCGATCTGGCCGCGCGTGACGTTGGCATAGGGTCGGAAATAGGGTCGGTTGGCGGCGTCGCACGGCTCACCGGGCCCGCCACAGCGGTAGCCGGCCACGATGCCGCGGGTGGCCGCGGTTTCGATCACCCCATAGAACGGGTTGTCCGGCGGCGCGTCGGCAAAGGTGTAGCCAGCCGGCGCCGTGGGAGTGGGGATGGGGAGGCCAAAGCCGAGGACGACGATCTTGACCATCTGGCCCCGTGTGGTCTGGTTATACGGCCGGAAGGTACCGTCCGCATAGCCGCTGATCACCCCGCGACAGGCCAGGGAGCGCACCGGCCCGTAGAAGTAGTCGTTAGGGTGGACGTCGCTGAAGCGGACAGGACAGAGGGTTGGCGTAGCGGTCGGGGGGGCCGTCGCCACGGCAGTCGGCGGCGCGGTTCCTGTGGATGCCAGCGTAGGACTCGGCGGGCTGGTGGCCGAGGGCAGGGCCGTCACGGTGCCCGTGGGCGTCTTAGTATCGGTCGCCGTCGCGGTGTCCGGCCAGGGAACCGTCGGGGTGAACGTGGTTGTCGCCGGCGGGGTGCCGGTGGGAGTGGCGGTGTCCGGCCAGGGAACCGTCGGGGTGCCGGTGAAGGTGAACGTGGCCGTGGCCGTCGGGGTGCCGGTGGAGGTGGCGGTGCTGGTGGCCGTCGGGGTGCCGGTGGGGGTGGCGGTGCTGGTGGGGGTGGCGGTACTGGTGGCCGTCGGGCACGCGGTCACGCCCAGCAGCAGGCTGACGTCGTCGATCCACCAGCCGGTCGCCGAGCCGATATTGCTGGCATCCGTGCCGAGGCGGAAGCGGAGGCGCACATCCTGCCCGGCATAGGGCAGCAGGTCGACGGTCGCCTGGGTAAAGGCGCCATTGGTGGAGCCGCTCCAGGCCGGCCGGCCGCCGAGCGGGTTCTGGCAACAGGCAGAGAGGATGGCATTATACCCGCCGCTGATGATATTACCGGCGCCGACGTCCGCCCAGGTGACGCCGCCATCAGTAGAGACTTCGAGCACCCCGCCGTCGAAGGCCACGCCCTGGTCGACCTCCAACTCATAACTGTGCCAGAAGGTGAGCCGGGCCAGGGTCGCCTCGGCGGGGATGGCGATGGGGCTGCTGCTCACCAGTTGCTGGTCGCTGACGGTGGGCGAGTCCGGGGCGAAGGCGGCGTAGACGCCACTGTGCCGGCGGTCGGTGGCCGGGGCCCAGCCGGGGCTGCCGCTAGAGCCGAACACGCCGAGCGTGCCGCTTTCAAAGCCTTCGCTGAGGGCGGTGTTGACGGTGCAGGGGCGCGGGGTGAGGGTCGGCGTGATAGTGGCGGTCGGCGTGAGGGTGACGGTAGCGGTTCGGGTGGCGGTGGCGGTCGGGGTGGCGGTCGCACTCGGGCAGACGCTGAATCCGAGCGGCTCATACAAATGCGCGGTCAATTCGTAATAGCCATCATAGCCCCCGGTGCTCCAGATCTCGCCGCCGCTCCGCGCGCTACTGAAAAAGCCAGCCTGGTTCGCCTGGCGGGCGCTCGGCAGCGGTGTGGCGGACACCCAGCTACCGGACGGCCAGGTGCTGAGTACCAGCGAATCGACCTGATTGGACGGATCGTAATAGGTGCCACCATTCAGATCGCCGCCGATGGCGTAGAGCCGCTGGCCATCGGATGCGAGGGCCAGGTCGGCGCGGCCAGCCAGCCAGGTGGGGCCGGTGGACCAGGTGCCGGTGGTCATATCGAGGCGCTGGGTGGTCGTGCTATTGGCGGCCGGGGCCAGGATCTTGAGTTCGGGGCGCAGGGCGGGGCCCCGGCTGCCCGCGGCGGCGGGGCCATTTCCATAGCTGCCGACCAGGTATAAATAAGGGCCAACGGTGGTGTAGCCGCCGAGCAGGTAGCCCGCCGGCAGGGCCGCTCCGGTACTCCACTGGCCGCTGGCAATGTTGTAGACGTAGGTGGTTTGCACGCCGGGAAAGTTGCCGCCGGCGACATAGAACAGGCCATTATAGACCCCGGCCGCCGCCCCCCAGGTGACCCCAGGCAGCGAGGGACCGAGTGCCCAGCTATTGCTGGCGATGTCGTAGATCTGGAAGACGCTGGTCGCGCTGCCGTTCCAGCCGCCGGCGACATAGATTTTCCCGTTGGCCGCGGCCGCCGCGGGCGCCTCAAGGCCGTAGAGCACGGGGGCGAGCACCGTCCAGTTGTTGGTGGCGGCATTGTAGCGGCGCATCGCGGTGGTCCACGAAAAGCCGCCGCCGATCACATAGAAGTCGTTGCCGACCTGGGCGAAGGCATAGCGGTCGGCCACGGTGGCCAGGGCCGCGGCCGCCGTCCAGGGGCCGGGAGGACCACCGCTGCAGAAGGTGGGGGTGGCCGTCGGCGGGGTGGTGGCCGTGCCGGTGGGGGTGATCGTCGGCGGGGTGCCGGTAACGGTGGGGGTAGCGCTGGGGCAGAAGCCGAAGGTAATAGTAACGGCAATGTCGTCGATCCACCAGCCGCTGGCCGAGCCGCTCTGGTCCGTACCTTCGCGAAAGCGGAACATCACATTCTGGCCCGCGTAGGGTAAGAGATCGACCACCACGGCGGCAAACCCCGCCGAGCTGCCGATCCAGGCCGGGCGGCCGCCGAGGGGATTCTGGCAGCAGGTATTGATGGTGCCCGTGTAGCCGCCGCTGAGGAAGTTGCCGGCGCCGACGTCGGTCCAGGTGACCCCGGTATCGGTGGAGATTTCCAGCACCCCGCCGTCGTAGTTATAGGCCTGGAAGCTGAATTGGTGCCAGAAAGTCAGCCGGGCCTGAGCCGCGCCGCTGGGAACGGCAATCGGCCGGTTGGTGGTGAGCCGCTGATCCGAGACCGCGCCATAATCTGGGGCAAAGGCAGCGTAGTTACCGGAGTGGTGCGCGGTCGTGACGGCTGCCCAGCCGGGGCTGCCGGTCGAGTTAAAGGTGCCGAGCGTGCTGCTCTCAAAACCCTCGACCAGGGGCGTGTAGACGGCGCAGGGTGTTGCGGTCGGCGTGTTCGTCGTGGTGGGCGTGCGGGTGGCGGTCACCGTATTGGTGGCGGTGGGGGTCCCGGTGGCGGTCTGCGTCGCGGTCGCCGTCATGGTCGGCGGGGTGCCGGTCAGGGTGGGCGTGGCGGTCAGGCAGGCTGGCAGGGTGATACCGAGGTTGATATCATCGATCCACCAGCCGACCCCGCTGGCGATCTCGTCGCTGCCCTCGCGAAACCGGACCAGGATCGTCTGGCCGGCGAAGGGCAGCAGGTTGACGACGACCTGGCTGAACGTGGCGCCCGAATAGCCAACCCAGGCCGGCCGGCCGTTGAGGGGATTCTGGCAGCAGGTGTTGATCGCGCCGGTGTAGCCGCCGCTGAGGAAGTTCGTCGTGCCGATATCAACCCAGGTGGCCCCGGCATCGGTGGAGATTTCCAGCACCCCGCCATCATAATTGGGCTGCTCGAAGTTGAACTGGTGCCAGAAGGTGAGCTGCGCTTGGACGGCATTAGCCGGGATGGCCACCGGGTTGCTGCTGGCCAGGCGCTGGTCGGCCACACTCCCGGGGTCGGCGGCAAAGGCGGCATAGCTGCCGGAATGATGGGCGCTGGTGACGGCCGCCCAGCCCGGGCTGCCGGTGGTAGTGAAAGCGCCGAGCGTGGCGCTCTCGAAACCTTCGGCCAGGGGCGTATAGACCGCGCATTGGGTCGCCGTGGCGGTGGGGGTGAAGGTGGCGGTGTTGGTGGGCGTCGCGGTGTTCGTCGGGGTGGGAGTGGCGGTGGGGGTGCGCGTGGCGGTGCTGGTCGGCGGGGTGCCGGTCACCGTCGGCGTGGGGGTGCCGCAGGGGATGAAGAAGCTGGCCACGACGTCGTCGATATACCAGGGCTGGCCGGAGACGGAATAGCCGCTGCCCAGGCGAAAGCGGAAGAGCAGATTTTGCCCGGCATAGGGGGCCAGGTTGACGACAACCTGGTTAAAGGCCGGGTAATTCACGCTCGTGCTGATCCAGGCCGGGCGCACGCCCAGCGGGTTGTTCTCCTGCCCGTTGAGCGTCCCGTTATAGCCCCCACTGATGAAGTTGGCCCCCACGTCTTGCCAGGTGGCACCGTTGTCGGTTGAGGTTTCTAGAACCCCGCCATCCCAGGAACCGTCGAAGGCAAAGACATGCCAGAAACTGAGGGTGCCGCCCTGACTGGGCACGGGAAGCGGCGTATTCAGGGTCAGACGCTGATCGGAGATGGACGCCGGATCCTGCGCCGCGGCGGCCCAGCTCCCGGAGTGATGCTGGGCGGTGCTGGCCGCCCAGGTACTAGCGGTCCCGCTAGCGGCAAACAGGTCCAATGTGCCGGTTTCGAACCCTTCCGTCAGGGCCGGGGCAGCAGCGCAAGGGGTTGGCGTGAGCGTAATGGTGGGCGTGGGGGTCAGGGTCGGAGTC
>DATGEF010000637.1:0-13139 GCA_035310405.1 Chloroflexia bacterium
AGTGAGCACCCCCAGGTGCGAACGCGGGTGGAGCAACGTTCGCACGTAGGCGTGCTCACTCCTCATCACCCCAGGGGTCGCCTGCGGCCGTACTAATGCGCAGAAAGGAACCCGGCATATGCAACCCGATCCCTCCCAGCCCGCAGAACCCCGCCCGGTGCCGGCGTCCTGGCCGGTCATTGATGGCAGCTACCGCGTTGGGGACCCGGCAGCGCCGGTGGCCGTCTGCGCCCTGACCAGCGATGAGCTGCTCGCCCCCCTCGCCGACCTCCCGGGGGTCGCCATCGCCGGGGCCGTGCAGACGGCGAACCAGGGCCTCGAACGGATCATCCTGAACGTCACGGCCAACCCGGCGATTCGCTTCCTGCTTTTGTGCGGCAAGGAGTCGCGGCTCTTCCGTCCGGGCCAATCGCTGGGCGCCCTGGTGGAGCATGGCACGGATGACGCCCGGCGCATTGTCGGCGCGGCCGGCTACGAGCCGGTTCTGCGCAGCGTCGCGCCGCATCGGATCGCCACTTTTCGCCGGCAGGTGGAGCTGGTGGACTGGTCCGGCGAGCACGACCTGGACACCCTGCGCGCGCGTATCGCCGGCCTGGCCGCGCGCAGCCCGGGCCGGTTTGTGGACTCCTTGCCGGAGGACGGTGTACCGCCCGCCGCGCCCACCCTGCAAGCCACCTTCACGCCCATCCGCCCCGGCGGCCATCGGGAGCCGCTCCTCTACGACCCCCAGGGCTATTTTGTGATTACCCTGGACCGCGCGACGACCCAGATCGTCGTGCGGCACTATCGGCCCGACCACACGCCGGCCCACGAGATGCGCGGGCGGACGGCCGAATCGATGCTGCTGGGGCTGCTGCGGGAGGGGCTGGTCTCCCAGATGAGCCACGCGGGGTATCTGGGGGGCGAGCTGGCGAAAGCCGAATCAGCGCTACGCCTGGGCCTGCGTGTACGCTATGAACAGGACCGCCCGTTGCGCCCGGACACCCTGGCCGAGGAAGAGGGGGCGCCCGCCGCGCCCCCGGCCCCTCCCCGAGCCGTCGATTGGGACCAGTTCATCAACACGCCCCTGGGCCAACTGGTCGATGTGGCGATGGAGG
The DNA here is from genome assembly GCA_035310405.1 of Chloroflexia bacterium. Classification (GTDB taxonomy): domain Bacteria; phylum Chloroflexota; class Chloroflexia; order QHBQ01; family JAICKM01; genus JAICKM01. Next base: position 1,098 of record DATGEF010000637.1, read on the forward strand.
TCACCGCCGTACCGGAAGAGCATCTGCTGGAGGGCCGGTTTGCCGGGCCCGCCGCCGAGGGCGATTGGAGCTCCTACCGGCGCACCGAGCATCTGCTGTGCATCCGCTGGAGCAGTGCCACACGCGTCGCCATGGGCAATCCGCAGCATTTTCAGCCGGGGGCGGTGCTGCGCACGACGGGCACCCTGCGGCCGGGCGCCGAAGTGGAAGCCCGGGCCATCGCGGTCCTCACCCAAGTTGTCACCATAGTGTAGCCCTCCGCCGCCCGGCGGTGCCCCCCGCTAGCCCGCGCAGGCGAGCTTCGCCCGTGGTTGCCGCGGCTTCAGCCGCCCGGCGTCCGCTGAGGTTAGGGGGATTTCGCGTGCTCGCCCCTTCCCCGGTATGGTACAATACTACCATAGTGCCAGCGGATAGTCATCTTACGGAGGGGGAACTAAGGCGATGGGGACACGTGTACATCCGCGCGGGCCGCGGCTTGGCGGGCGGGCGGGCGGGCGATTCTGGGGCGTCCTGGGGGGCGGCAGTCTGCTCCTCGTCCTCAGCCTTGTGCTGGCCTGGCGCACGGGGGCCGGCGCCGCGCCGCTCGCCGCGCCGGGCATGGCCCCGCGGGCCGGCGGCAACGCGCCCCTGGATTGCCCGAGTTGGCTGGTCGTGCCCAGCCCGAACGGCGGCACGGCCGACAATGTGCTCAGCGGCGTCTCCGCGATCTCGAATACGGCGGTCCTGGCGGTCGGCGCGTATACGGACACCAACGGCCTCGCGCAGATGCTGATCGAGCGCTGGAATGGCACCCAATGGAACATGGTCGCCCCCCCAGTCGCCGGCACAGGCGGCAGCACGCTGCAAGCCGTCTCGGCCCGCGCCAGTAATGACGTCTGGGCCGTCGGCCAGTATCGGCCCACCCCCGGCGCCGCCTTGCAGACCCTGACTCTGCACTGGGACGGCAGCCAATGGAGTGTCGTGGCCAGCCCCAACGCGGGCAGCCTGGATAACCATCTGCTCGGCGTGGTGGCGATCGCCGCGAATGACGCCTGGGCGGTCGGTTACTATACCACCAGCCTGCTGCCGTTCCACACACTGGCCCTGCACTGGAATGGCACGAGCTGGAGCACTGTGTCGGTGCCGAACCCGAGCTTCGGCGGCGCGCTGGCGGCCGTGGCCGCGGTCTCCGGCAGCGATGTCTGGGCGGTCGGCGCGTATGCCCCGGATCTCTCCGGCAACGGCCGCACCCTCGTGATCCATTGGACCGGCAGCAGCTGGAGCACGGTCAGCAGCCCGAACACCGGGATCAGCACGGCCCTGGGCGCGGTGGCCGTCGTCACCGCGGGCGATATCTGGGCCACCGGGGTCGCCTCGGACGGCACGCGCTATTTGACGCTGGCCGAGCACTGGAACGGCGCGGCCTGGAGTATCGTGCCCAGCCCCAGCTTCGGCACGGGCGATAACGGCCTGGGCGGGCTGGCCGTGCTTGGCACCGCCGACGTCTGGGCGGTCGGCGCCTACAAGACCGGCACGACGTCCCAGACCCTGGCCGAGCACTGGGATGGCACGGCCTGGACCGCCGCGCTCAGCGCGAGCCCGAGCGCGGCGAACAATGGCCTGGTCGCGGCGACCGTCGCCGGGACCGATGTCTGGGCCGTGGGCGCGGACGGCCCGACGGGCCAGTACAGCACGCTGATCGAGCGCCTGGGCAGCGCGCCCTGCCCGACCGCCACCGCGACGAGCACCCTGGCCCCCTCGGCGACCAGCACGCCGACGAGCACCGCGCTGCCGCCGACGAGCACGCCGTCGCCGCCGGCCGGCACGGCCACGCCGCCGGCCGGCTCGCCGTCGCCGACCGCCACCGGGCTGCCGGCCACGGCGAGCCCGGGGCCGCCGAGTCCCACGCCGCCGAATCCGACCCCGGGCGGGGCCACCGCCACCCCGGTGCCGCCCACGGCGACCGTGCGCCCGACCAACACGGTCGGCCCGAGTGCGACGCCCTGCACCCTCAGCTTCACCGATGTGCATCCGACCGATTACTTCTATACGCCGGTGCTCTATCTGGCCTGCCATGGCGTGATCTCCGGCTACGCCAACGGCGATGGGACCTATAGCTTCCGCCCGTACAACAATACCACGCGGGCGCAGATGGTCAAGATCGTCGTGCTCGGCTTCGCCAAGCCGATCGTCACCCCGGCGGGGGGCAACCATACCTTCGCCGACGTCCCGCCGAGCCAGCCGTTCTTCGCCGTGATCGAGACGGCCGCCGCCGGCAACATCGTCTCGGGCTACACCTGCGGCGGGCCGAACGAGCCCTGTGACAGCGCCAACCGGCCCTACTTCCGCCCCTACGCCAACGTCACCCGCGGCCAGCTGGCCAAGATCACCGCCGCCGGCGCCGGCTGGGCGATCGGGACGCCGCCGCAGGTCGACTTCGCCGACGTGCCGGCCGGGAGCGCGTTCTACGTCTTTGTGGAGGCGGCCTACTGCCGCGGCGTGATCTCCGGCTATAGCTGTGGAAGCCCCGGCGAGCCGTGTGACGCCCAGAACCGCCCCTATTTCCGCGTCGTGGCCAACGCGACCCGCGGGCAGATCGCCAAAATCGAGTACGGCGCCCTGACCGGCGGCGCCGCGTGCGTCTACCCGACACCCCAGCCGACCCAGACCCCCATGCCCCCGGGGCGCTGACCGGCGAAAGGAAAGGAGTGGGCTGATGGCGCTGCCGGACTGGATTGCGCGGCTGGATAGCTGGCTGCACCGGCAACGGCCCGACTATTATGCGCGGCTCCAGCCGGGCCTGGGGGCGGCCGCATGGCCGGCCCTGGAAGCCGCCCTGGGGCTGACCCTGCCCGCCGATTTCCAGGCCTTTTACGCCTGGCGGAATGGGCAAGCGGCCGCGCATACCGATAGCTTTGTCTATAATTTTATGCTCATGGACGCCGCCGACATCCAGAGCGCGACGACGCTCTTGAACGAACTGCTGGCCGGCGGCGAGTTCGAGCAGCCTAATTGGTGGCAGACTGGCTGGATCCCCTTCCTGAGCAATGGCGGGGGCGACCACTATTGCCTGGACCTGGTCGGGAGCTTTGGCGGCCGGCCCGGGCAAGTCCTGCGCTTCTACCACGATTGGGAATGCCGCGATATCGAGTACCCACACTTCGCCGCCTGGCTCGAAACCGTCGTCACCGCTTTCGAGCGCGGCTTGTTCGCCGACGATCGCCGCTACGGCATGCAACCGCTCGACGACGCTGTCGTGGACGCGCTGCAGCGCGAATTAAATCCTGGGTACCCGATCGACCAGGAGGCGGGCTAACTCCAGACAATGCGCTGGCCAACGACTGGGCTCTGGCAACACGCGGACTTTCTGAAACTCTGGATCGGGCAGGCGGTTTCCCAATTCGGCGACCGCATCACGCGCGGGGCCCTGCCCCTGACCGCGGTCCTGACCTTGCATGCCACGGCGGGCGACATGAGTCTGCTGATCGTGGTGCTGGCAACCCCGCTGCTCCTGGTCGGGCTCCTGGCCGGCGTCTGGGTTGACCGCCTGCGCCGCCGGCCCCTCTTGATGATCACCGACCTGGCGCGCGCCGGGCTGCTGATCTCGATCCCGATCGCGGCTCTGTGGGGTGCGCTCGGCCTGCCGCAGCTCTACCTGGTCGCCGCGCTGACCGGGGTGCTCGGCGTGCTTTTCAACGTGGCCGATCAGGCGTATCTGCCGGCCCTGCTGCCGCCGGAGCAGATCCTGGAGGGCAACAGTAAGCTGGCGGCCACCAGTTCGGTGGCCGAAATCGTGGGCCCGGCGCTGGCCGGCGGTCTGGTGCAGCTGATCACGGCCCCGCTGGCGATCGCGGTCGACGCGCTGACCTTTCTCTGGTCGGCGGCCTTCGTCAGCCGCATCCGCGCCGTCGAGCCCCCGCCGCCGCCGCCCGCGGATCACGTGCCGATCGGGCAGGATATCCGCGCGGGGCTGCGGCTGGTGCTCGGGCACCCGCTGCTGCGCCCGTTGGCGATCAGCGCGGCGATCCGCACCTTCTTCGGCACCTTCTACTGGGTGCTCTATGACCTCTATGTCGTGCGCGAGCTACACCTCAGCCCCTTCGTGCTGGGGCTGCTGATCGGGGCCGGGGGGGTGGGGGCGCTGCCGGGGGCGCTGCTGGCCGGGCGCGTGGTGCGCCGCTTTGGCCTGGCGCGCACGCTGCTGGGGGCCGAATTGATCAGTACGGTTGTCGGCTTTGGCACGCCGCTGGCGCCGGCCGGGCTGGCCGCGATCGGCTTTCTGCTGGCCGGCCAGCTCGTGGGCGATGGCGCCGCGACCGTCTATGAGATCAACGAGGTGACGTTGCGCCAGACGGTGATCCCGGGTCCCTTCCTGGGCCGGGCAACCGCCAGCACGAGCTTCCTGATCGGCGCCCTCCAGCCGGTCGCCGCCCTCGTGGCCGGGGCCCTGGCCGACCAGTATGGGGCGCGGGCGGCCCTCCTGGTGGCGACGATCGGCGGCGCGGTGGCCTGGCTCTACCTGCTGGCCTCGCCGATCCGCCGGCTGCCGGACGCCGCCGCTCTACCCCAACTTAGCGTGGAGGCCTGACCGTATGGCGACGCGCCCGGGGCCGCACTCCTGCCGGCCCCGGGCGCGTCGCGTCCGCGCTTACACGCTTAGGCCGCTCACGGCCCCGCGGGTACGGTAATCGACGGATCGCCTAACTTACTGAGCGTCAGGGCCGCGCTGACTTTGCTTTCCGGGCCAGGGGTCGGCGTGGGCGCGCCGGGGACCGGAGTCATCAGTTGGCTCATGATCGCCGCCATGGCCGCGCCCATATCCAGGTTCAGCTCGGCCTTGTAGAGGTACTTGGTCTGCGGATCGATCCACAGCCCGAGCGTGCCGGCCGGCGGCAGGTTCTGCATGGCGCCGACCTGCGCCCCCACGCCCGGCATTTTGTTGATCGCGATTTGCCCGACGAAGTGCCGGGTACTCACCCCGTCTATCGTCTCCGGTGTCCCGGTGTCCTGGAAATTCGACGCGCTGGCGATACTGGCGAACCCCGTGAAGCTTTTGCCCAAACTGTCTTTCGCATTGGTCGGCGTCGGTTGCGCGGGATCGGCCCACGGCGCCCAGGTGCCGCTGGCATCCTTCTTGTAGGATTTGGTGCCGATCTTGAGGAACTCGCCGGCCTGGCCGCTCTGCGTGCCTTTGCCATAGAGCTGATCGGGCGCCACATAGTCGCCTTCCAGGCTCGTCGGCTGCGTGATCGTCGAGCCGCCCGTCTGGATGATGTAGTGGAAGCTCTTCAGGTTCGCGGTCGCCGTGAACGACTCGGTGATCAGCGCCAGGTCGTCGGCCGTGGCGGCCAAGCCGCCGCTCATCCCGCTCGGCGTGGCGGTCATGTCCGGCGCGGCCGGGGTGCTGGCGCTCGCGGGCGTATCGGTGGCCCCGGCCGGCGCCGCGCCTGTCGTCGCCGTCGGCGCGGTCACCGCCCCGGCGGGCGGCGGCGGGACGGTGACCGCCGGGTCGTTCTGCTGGCTGATGTTAACCTCGATCTTGAATTTCAGCGAGGCCGGGATGGCCGTGGCCGTGGGCGTGCCGGGGCCGGGCGTCGGGATCAGCCCGGCAAAGGCCCCCATCATCGCCTTCAGGAAGGGCCCCAGGTCCAGGTCCATGCTGACTTTATGCAGGTACTTGGTCTGGGGATCCACCCAGAGGCCCACCGTGCCCAAGGAGCCCATACCCGACATACTGGGCCCGCCGCTGCTGCCGCCCATCATCTTGCCCGGATCGACCGCGCCGGTGAAGTGGGTGGTGCTGACCCCGTCCAGCGTCTCCTGGCCGACATTCATATAGGTCGTGCCGGCGGTGAGCAAGGGTCCCAGCGAGCTGAGGATGTTGGGGTCCTTGGTGATGTCGGCGGGGTTCATGCCCGTGCTCGAGCTGGTGGCACTGCTGTCCTGGCGCGTCCAGGTGCCGCTGGCGTCCTTCGTGAAGACCTGCCCGCCCGTGGCCAGGATTTCGGTCTGCTGGCCGCCCATGGTTCCGGTAACGTGGACCTTGTCGGGGGCGACGAAGTCCCCAGCGATATTAACCGGCTGGGTCATCACATCGCCGGAGGCGATCATCGTGAAGTGGTAACTCTTCAGATCTTTCGTCGCCGTAATGGCCTGGGTAAGCAGGTCCAGATCGGCGCTGCTCGCCGGCTGGGCGGCCGGGGTATTGGTGGGTGGTACCGGGGTGTTGGTGGGCGGCACGGGCGTGTTGGTGGGCTTCGGCGGCACCGGAGTCGCCGTGGGCGTCTCCGACCCGCACGCCGTGAGCACGCTCAGTAGCAGGCCTAACAACAACAACAGCGTACCAACTTGGATTTTCCTCATGCAAGAACCTCCTCCATAATCAGAACAGAACTTACCCATCACAAGAGATGTGGGATCTACCGGCGGCCCCGCCAAGCCCTGCCGGTCCCGCGTCTATTATACCACGGGGCGTGTTGCCCTGCGCAGCCGCACGCCGGCACCGAGCGCGAGCGCCCCGGCGGCCAGCAAGGCGGCATACAGCGCGGTGCCGGGCGCGCCGGTCGCGGGCATGCTCCCGCCGCCCATGTTCCCGCCGGCCGGGCCCCCCGTCATCGTCCCACCGCCCATCGCGCTGCCGGCGCCGATCAGCACGCCGGTGAAGGTGGCCGTCTCGCCGTTGGCGACGACGGTGATCGTGGCGGTCCCGTCGGGCAAGTAGACGTTGTTGCCGTAGTGCCAATCGCTCTGCCCCACCTGGACATTGTACATCGCCATCACGGAGTCCAGGCTATGCGTGGCGCCGGTCGCGTCGTTCTTGATCGTGATCGCCGGCATCTGGTCCGTGACGACCGCCCCGCTGGTCTTGTTCACGATCGCCACCTCCAGATGGTGGTTGACCGGCTGGCCCTGGTCGGTCATGGACATCGGCGGCAGCGGCATGCCGGGCATCGGCACCATCACTTCGCCCGCTTTGGCGCCGGCCGCCTGGTCCGGCATCAGCATCGTCGCCACCGGGCCGATGGTCAGGATGATCTTGTAGTGATCCGTGGTTTGCGTGTACTGGGTTTCGCCGGGCGCCGCCTGGGCCGGGGAGGCGGCGAGGCCCGCCAGCAAGGCGCCGAGGGCCAGCAGGAACGGCATAGATCTCTTCATCATAACACCCTCCCGATCAGGATCAGCAGGTTGGTAGTCTAGGCGGTTCGGCCTTGTCCGCATCGCCCAGGCTGAGCATAGCACGGCGGTAGGGCAGTGTCAAGACACGCCGGTACTCGGCTAGGGCTGCCTCAAAATCGGCTTCGCCGCCGGCTGGCAAGGAAATTGTCATTCTGAACCCTTCGCTACGCTCAAGGGTAAACTCCGTGCAGAATCCGTCTCTGACAGATGGAGACGGACTCTTCGCTCTGCTTAGAGTGACAAGATCTCGACTTTGAGACAGCCCTAGTACTCTGGAGGTCCCCTGGCCCGGCCCGTTGTGCAACTGTGCCCACCTTGCGCGCGTCTAGCGGCTGTGCTATGCTGTGTAGCAGGCGGATTGACGCCGGCCGTGCGTGCGGGGGGGGACAACATGAGCCCGGAACGGATTACAGTCCTGGTCGTCGAGGACAACGCCGACGATGTGCTCCTGTTAGAGAAATTGCTGGTCCGGCTGGGACAGATCCAATTTACGCTGGTACCGGCTGAGCGCCTCACCGAGGCGCTGGTGCGGGTCGCCGAGCACAATATCGACGTCGTGCTGCTGGATCTGGCGCTGCCCGACGGCCAGGGCATGGCCACGGTGGCGCGCATGCATGCGGCCGCGCCCGATCTACCCATCGTGGTGCTCACCGGCCTGGAAGATGAGTCGCTGGCCGTCCAAATTGTGCAGGCCGGCGCGCAGGACTACCTGGTCAAAGGCCAGATCACCGCGCCCGTACTGGGCCGCGCCCTCCGCTACGCGATCGAGCGGCAACGATTGCTCTCGGAAATCCGGAATCTGTCGCTGACCGACGAGCTCACCGGGCTCTATAACCGGCGCGGTTTCTTGACCCTGGCGGTCCAGCAGCTGAAATTCGCGCAGCGCCTGGAGCAGGGCCTGCTGCTCGTCTTTGTCGACGTGGACGGCCTCAAGCAGATCAACGACCTGTTCGGCTACGAGGAGGGCGACCGCGCGTTGCGCGACGCGGCGGCCGTGCTGCGCAGCACCTTCCGCGGCTCCGATATCGTGGCCCGCTTTGGCGGCGACGAGTTCATGATCCTGGCGCTCCAGCCCCGCGAGACCCATGCCGGACCGCTCCTCGACCGCTTGCAGGCGGCCCAGCAAGCCTACAATACCGCGCAGCCCCGGCGCTACCCATTGGCGCTCAGCGCCGGCGTCGTCTATTTCGCGGCGGACAACCTCGGCGCGATCGACACGCTAATGGGGCAGGCGGACGAAGCCCTCCGGGAGCACAAGCGCAACAAACGCCGCGGGCTGCCGCTACGCTCCGTGGGCACGACGACCGGCGGCCCCGGCCGCGGCAGCACGCACGCCTAGCCCCCGGCCTATCCGGCCGGGGCCGCCGGGGGCGCGGCCGCATAGGCCTGATCGGTCTGCGCGGCCATGATGAAGTCGTTGCGGTGCAGTCCGCGGATTTTGTGGGTCCACCAGGTCACCGTCACCCGGCCCCACTCGGTGAGCAAGGCCGGATGATGCCCCGCCGCCTCGGCCAGCCCCCCCACCTGGTTCGTGAAGGCCAGTGCCGCAGCAAAGTTGCCGAACCGGAACACACGCTCCAGGCGGGACACCCCTTCGCGCTCCACCACCTGCCACTCCGGGATCTGCGGCAGGAGCTCGGCCTGCTCGGCGTCCGTCACCGTCGGCTCCCCTTTGCGACAGGCCACACATTGGAATTCATGTAGCTTCGGCATCTGCCGGCCTCCTTTACAGCTCCAGCATGTGCCACTCCATTGGCACTTTTGGGTATTGTTAGGTTGAAGCGCCGTGCCCCTACCCCATTGGCCAATGTAATGATAGTGTATTATATTCTCAGGAAAACTAAGATTTGTCATTCTGAGCGCAGCGAAGAATCCGCTGGGGCGCGTAACCCAGGCTCCCTGGCGGGACCTGGGCGGGGGCGCGGGGGCGTAGGGCGCTGAATTGCGGTTGGTGGACGGATGGGCCGCCCGCCACCGCCGACTAGTTACGCCTGGCAACGGATTCTTCGCTGCGCTCAGAATGACATATTCTTTAGTTTCTTTGCTAATATTTAGCCCCCAAATCAGTTAGTGGGACTCGGTAACGCGCAGCGGGCGGTAAAATCAGGCAGATTTACCTAGCCCCGCCTGGTAGGCGCTCCCGCCGGAAAACAGGTAGTTTTCGCGGCGCGATCGGGTCGCTTTCTTGCTAAACTATAGGGGATACGCCATAATCGATCAAGGGGAGGACTCTGATGCTTATACCGAACGTGGCCGTCCCAGCCGGCGGGCGCCGGCCCCGGCTCCAGCCCTGGCACCTGGGGGTGGCCGGCCTGGGGCTGGGGGGGTTGTATCTCCTGGGCTTCTGGCTCGGGGGCGAGATCGCGGCGGGGCTCGCGGCCGGGCTGACCGTGCTGCCCTTTACCGCCCTGGCCCTGCTGGCCTACCTGGGCGAGGGGCGGCGCTGGGCGCGGGTGGGCGCCGTGCTGGCGCTGCTGGCCCTCGCCGCCGGGTTTGCCTTCGCCGCCCTGGCCCTCAGCTACCTGTCCGTGGCCGGGCCGGTCGCCGGGGGCAGCCGGGGCCTGGCGCACCTGCTGAGCGCCGGCCGCCAGGTCCCCCTGCTGCGCCTCCTCGCCGGGCTGACCCTGGCCGGCGGCCTCGGCGCGGCGGGCTTCCTGCCGGGCGTCCGCCGCCAGGTCGCCCGGGTGCTGCCGCTGGACCCCGAGTCGTTTGTGCATATGATCGCCCTGGTCGCCGTGGTCACGCTGGCCGCGATGGGCGTGGTGCCCCTGATCGTGCTCGGCGGGCCGCCGCTGCTGGGCGTGGTCGCGCACCTGGGGGCCAACGACCCGGCCCTGGCGGGAGGCCGCAGTGCGGCCGGCCAGCTGCGCGACTCGGTCTACAGCCTGTTGTGGACCATTCCGGGCGCTATCCTGGCCGTCGGCTATGGGGTGCGGCGCACCCTGCCCGCCGCGTTGGTGCGCCTCGGGCTGGTCTGGCCCACGCGCCGCCAGGTGCTCGGCGCCTGCGGCCTGGCCGGGGTCGTGGTCTTCGCCGCCGCCGGGTTGGACCAGGTGATCGGCGGCGTCTGGGCGACCATGGGCTGGGCCCCGACCGACCAGCAGGCCTTCGGCGCGCTGCTCGCCTACGCCACGAGCCCGGTCGGCGCGCTCGTCGTCGGCGTGACGGCCGGGCTGGGCGAGGAGGTCGCGGTGCGGGGCGTGTTGCAGCCGCGATTGGGCATTTTCCTCTCGAACCTGCTGTTTACCAGCCTGCACGCCTTCCAGTATAGCTGGGATGCCCTGCTGAGCGTCTTCCTGCTCGGCCTGATCATGGGCCTGATCCGCCAGCGCACGAACACGACCACGAGCGCGATCGTCCACGGCACCTATGACTTCCTGCTGATCCTGGCCACTGTGCTGCACCTGGGCTAGCGTACCCCGCACCCCCGCGCCCGATGCCTGCTTGACGGCTGGCCGCCATATGGTATAGTTAAGGCAAATACAGCAAATACAGCAAATACAGCAAATACAGTAGGAGTTATTACAGTGCCAGGAACGTTTGCCGACTTACAACTGAGCGCGGGGCTGCTGACGACGGTGGCCGAGCTGGGCTACGAAGAGCCGACCCCCATCCAGGAGCAGACCATCCGGCTGCTGATCGAAGGCCACGACGTGATCGCCCAGGCCCAGACCGGCACCGGCAAGACGGCGGCGTTCGCCATCCCTATCGTGGAGTGTGTCGACCCGGACGACGCCCACGTCCAGGCCCTGGTGCTGGCCCCCACCCGGGAGCTGGCGGTGCAGGTCGCCGAGGCCACCCACCGCCTGGGGCGCTCCAAGGGCCTGACCGTCCTGCCGGTCTATGGGGGCCAGCCGATCCATCGCCAGCTGCACGCGCTGGCCCGGGGCGTCCATGTCGTCATCGGCACGCCCGGCCGCGTGCTCGACCATTTGCGGCGCGGCACCCTGGTGCTCGACGCCGTCAAGACGGTGATCATCGACGAAGCCGACGAAATGCTCGACATGGGCTTTGTCGAAGACCTCGAAAGCATTCTGGACGCCGTCCCGGCCACGCGCCAGACGGGACTCTTCTCGGCCACGATCCCGCCCCGCATTGCCGCGCTGGCCCAGAAATACCTGCGCACCCCCGTGCGCATCTCCATCGCGCCGGCCCAGCTGACCGTGCCGGCCACCGAGCAGTGGTATGTCGAGGTCACCGCCCGCAACAAGCTCGACGCCCTGGCCCGCATCCTGGATCACGATGAGCCCGAGGCGGCCATGATCTTCGCGCGCACCAAGCGCGATGTCGACGAGCTGGGCGAATCCCTGCTCTCTCGGGGCTTCGCCGCCGAGACTCTGCATGGCGACTTGAACCAGGCCCAGCGCGACCGCGTCATGGCCCGCTTCCGCGGCGGCCAGGTCGAGCTGCTGGTGGCTACCGATGTCGCCGCCCGCGGCCTGGATATCGGCGGCGTGACCCATGTCTTCAACTATGCGATCCCCGAGGATGGCGAAGCCTACGTCCACCGCATCGGGCGCACCGGGCGGGCCGGCCGCACCGGGAAGGCGATCACGCTGGTGCAGCCCAACGAGATCCGCCTCCTGCGGATCATCGAGCGGGTCATCGGCCAGAAGATCCGGCCCCTGCGCTTGCCGACCCTGGCCGACGTGGAGGCCCGGCGCCGGGAGGCCCTGAAGACCGCCATCCGGGAGCGGATCGAGGCCGGCAACCTGACCCCCTACCTGGAGATGGTGACCGAGCTGGCCGAAGAATTCGACCTGGCCGCGATTGCGGCCGCCGCGGCCAAGATGGCCACCGACGGCGATCGGCCGCTGACCGAGGTGGCTGAAGTCACCAACACCGCGGAGGGAGTCGAGCCGGGGATGGTCCGCCTCTTCCTCGACG
>DATGEF010000638.1:0-6753 GCA_035310405.1 Chloroflexia bacterium
GTCAACCCGGACGCGCCCTCCTACGCCGCGCTGCGCCCCGTGGCGTCCCTGGCCGGCAACAACCTGGCGGCCGATCGCACCGGCCTGCCGATCACGGCGTACCTGGACTGGCGGGGGGTCGCCGGCACGAACGCGCGGCTGGCGGGGTATGGCGCCCGCGCCGGGCACTACGTGCCCGAAGCGCAGCACAACATCGCCGATCCGTTCTGGCCCTTCTTGCAGCAGGCCGGGCCGGTCTACGAGGCCGGGCACCTGCAGGCGCAGCCCTTGTTCGACTGGGTCTACGTCACCGGCTACCCGATCAGCGAGCCCTATTGGGTCACCGCCGATATCGGCGGCACCCCCCGCGCCGTGCTGGTGCAGCTCTTCCAGCGCCGCGTGCTGACCTACATCCCGACCTTCGCCCCCGCCTGGCAGGTGCAGATGGGCAACGTGGGCCAGCATTATCATACGTGGCGCTATGGGCGCTAGGGATCGGGGGTCAGGGGTCAGGGGTCAGGAATTGGGAGACGGCCTGCTTGTAGGGATCGGGGGTTGGGGGTTGGGAGACGGTTTGCTTGTCTTGTTTGTCTTGTAAGGAAGGTGTATTTTGTTAGCGGGAAAACTAATATTTGTCATTCTGAGCGCAGCGAAGAATCCGTCCCCACGGGTCCAGGACGGATTCTTCACTGCGTTCAGATAAGGAAGGTGTATTTTGTTAGCGGGAAAACCAGGATTTGTCATTCTGAGCGCAGCGAAGAATCCGGTGGGGCGCGAAACCTCGGCCCTCCGCATTGGGCGCGCGGCAGGATTTTGCATCCCGGCGGGGCGGCGGATGCGCGGGCGGGGGGAGACCTCTCCCCCTGCCCCCTCCCCGGCGCGGGGTTCAGGAGCGGACCGATCGTGGCTGGCAAGCGGCGTAGAACACGAGACCGCCGGCATGGGTGGTGGCAGGGGTGGATGCGCCGTCCTGCGGACTGTGGGAGAGGGCTCTGCCCTCGAAATACTCGCCTCACGACCTAGCGCGGCGTGCGGCCCCCCCGCGCGGCCAGAGCTTCGAGGGCAGAGCCCTCTCCCACAGCCATTTCAGGCGCGGGCCATGGTCCAGCACCGACGCCCCGCAACGCACCCGTTACTCAAAACTCAAAACTCCCGTTTCGGGGTGCAGTGAGGCACTATGCAGATTAAAAAGCTCCTGATCGCCAACCGCGGCGAGATCGCCGTCCGCATTATGCGCACCTGTCGCCGGCTGGGCATTGGCAGCGTGGCGATTTACTCGGATGCCGATGCGGCCGCGCTGCATGTGCGCGAAGCGGACGAAGCCTACCGGGTGGGGCCGCCGCCGGCCGCCGAGAGCTACCTGCTGATCCCGGCCATTCTCGACGCGGCCCGGCGGGCGGGCGCGGACGCCATCCACCCGGGCTATGGCTTCCTCTCGGAGCGCGCGCCGTTCGCGGCGGCGGTCGGCGCGGCCGGGCTGATCTGGGTGGGGCCCAGCCCGGAGGCCATCCGCACCCTGGGCGACAAGATCGCCGCCAAGCGGATCATGGACGCGGCCGGGGTGCCGACCGTCCCCGGCTACTACAGCGCGGAGCGCGGCCCGCAGGACCTGGTGCGGCTACAGGCCGAGGCCGAGCGCATCGGCTACCCCGTGCTGATCAAGGCGGCGGCCGGGGGCGGCGGCAAGGGCATGCGCGTGGTCACCGCCAGCGCGGAGTTCGGCCCGGCGGCCGAGGGCGCGGCCCGCGAGGCGGCCGCCGCCTTCGGCGACGCCACGGTCTTCCTGGAAAAATACCTGCGCGACCCGCGCCACGTCGAGTTCCAGATCCTCGGGGACGCGGCCGGGTACGTGGTCCACCTGGGCGAGCGCGAGTGCTCGATCCAGCGGCGGCACCAGAAGGTGCTCGAAGAGGCCCCCTCGCCCGCGCCGCAGCTCGACGCGGCGCGCCGGGCGGCGATGGGCCGGGCCGCCGTGCTGGCCGGGCAGGCCGCCGGGTACACCAATGCCGGCACGGTCGAATTTATCCTCGACGCGGCCGGCCACTACTATTTTCTGGAGATGAACACCCGGTTACAGGTCGAGCACCCGGTGACCGAGGCGATCACCTGGGTGCCGATGCAGCCGGGCGGGCCGGCGCAGCCCCTCGACCTGGTCGAGCTCCAGCTGCGGGTGGCCGCGGGCGAGCCGCTGCCCTTTGCCCAGGATGCGGTGGAGCGGCGCGGCCATGCCGTGGAGGTGCGGGTCTATGCCGAAGACCCGGCGACGGGCTTCCTGCCGTCGATCGGCCGCGTGCGGACCTTCCGGCCGCCGTCGCTGCCCTGGGTGCGCAACGACAGTGGCGTGGCAGCGGGGGACGCGGTGAGCATCTATTACGACCCCATGCTCGCCAAGCTGATCGTCGCCGGGCCGGACCGCGCCACCGCGGTCGAGCGCCTGGCCCTGGCCTGTGCCGCCTATGCGGTCACCGGGGTGACCACCAACCTGGGCTTCCTGCACTGGCTGGCCGGGCATCCGGCCTTTGTGGCCGGGGAGACCGACACCGGCTTCCTGGGCCGCTACTTCGACCCGGCCATGCCCGGGCCCGTGCCGCCGCCCGAAGCCCTCATCGCGGCGGGCGCGCACGACCTGCTCCAGGCGCTGGCCGGGGAGTCGCCGCTGGCGGGCGCCCCCGCGCGGCCGGCGGGGCGGCCCTATAATCCCTGGACGGCCGGCCCCTGGCGCCTGGCCGGGCAAGATCTCGACTTCCGCTATGGCTACCTGACCCCGACCGGCGCCTCGCTGGGCCGCCCGGACGGCGTGCTGATGGTCCATTTCAGCCGGGGCGCCGCGCCGGGCACCTGGCAGGCGACCGCGCCCGGCACCAGCGCGCTGCTGGCGATCGAACACGGTGGCAGCAGTGGCGTCCGCCTGCGCCGCCTGGACGGCCCCGCGGCCGCCGATTGGCAGGTGCAGGTGCTGGCCCCGGCGCCCGACCGGCTGGTGGTGAGCTGGGGCGGGGCCGTCTATGGCTTCCTGCGCGTGCCGGCGCTCGACACGGACACCATGGTGGTCGCCGCCCATGCCGGCGAGGACAAGCTGGAGGCGCCCATGCCCGGCAAGATCATCCAGGTGCTGGTCGCCGCGGGCGACCCGGTGACCGCCGGGCAACGGCTGGTCGTCATGGAGGCGATGAAGATGGAATTTACGATCAAGGCGCCGCATGACGGGCAGGTCGCGCGCCTGCCGGTGCGCGTCGGCCAGCTGGTGGAGGCCGGGGCGGTGCTGGCCGAGGTGACCGCGTGACCGCGCCGGCCTCTGCCCCCCTGGGGCACCTGCCGGCCGCCGTGACCGTGGTCGAAGTGGGCCCGCGCGACGGCTTGCAGAACGAGAAAGCGCCGGTGCCGACCGCGGCCAAGATCCGCTTTATCGATCTGCTCTCCGCGAGTGGCCTGCCCGTCGTCGAGGTCACCTCGTTCGTCAGCCCCCGCGCCATCCCGCAACTGGCCGACGCGGACGCGGTCTTCCCGGCCATCCGCCAGGCGCCCGGCGTGCGCTACCCGGTGCTGGTGCCGAATCCGCGGGGCATGGAGCGGGCGCTGGCGGCCGGCGTCCGCGAGGTCGCCGTCTTCACGGCCGCCTCGGAAAGCTTTACCCGGCACAACATCAACGCGACGATCGCCGAGTCGCTGGCCAATTTTGCCGCCGTGGCCGCCCTGGCCCGCCAGCACGACGTGCGGCTGCGGGGCTATGTGTCGACGGCCTTCGGCTGTCCCTACGAGGGCGCCGTGCCGCCGGCCAAAGTCCACGAGGTCACCGCCCGCCTGTTCGACCTCGGCGTCGACGAAGTCTCGATCGGCGATACGATCGGCGTGGCGACCCCGAACGATATTGCCGCCGTGATGGGCTTGCTGCTGGCCGCCTTTCCCGCCGGCCGGCTGGCACTGCATCTGCACGACACGCGGGGCACGGCCCTGGCCAATGTGCTGGCCGCCCTGCAAATGGGCCTCACGATCTTCGACTCGGCGGCGGGGGGCCTGGGGGGCTGCCCCTACGCGCCGGGCGCCTCCGGCAACCTGGCCACCGAGGATCTCCTGTACATGCTGCAGGGGCTCGGCATCCAGACGGGGGTGGACCTGGCGCAGGTAGTCGCGGCCAGTGCCTACCTGGCGAGCGTGCGCGGCCAGGCGCCGGCCAGCAAATATTACGCGGCGGCCCAGGCGGCCACCGCCGGCCCAGGCGGATCGACGGGCCCGTAGCCCACCGCTATGCAACCAGATCACGCCGCTATTCGTCCTATCTATAGACCGTAGTCGCGGCCACGACTCTACCTGATCCTGGGAGGAACCGAAAATCGTGATCCGACGCTGGACTTTGCCGACCCTGGCCCTGCTGCTGGTGCTGGCGTCCAACCCGCTGCCCCGCCCGGCACAGGCCGACGCCGGCGACCAGTATTTCCCGCAGACCGGCTTTACCGTGCCGGCCCGCTTCATGGCCTACTGGAACGCGCACGGGGGGCTGCCGATCTTCGGCTACCCGATCACCGATGCGCATATGGAGAGCGGCTACCTCACCCAATATTTCGAGCGCAACCGCTTCGAATACCACCCGGAGCACGCCGGCACCGAGTACGAAGTGCTCCTCGGTCTGCTCGGCCGCTCCCTGACCGTGGGCCGCTTCTTTCCCCAGGCGGCCCCCTTCCAGAGCAACGCCACGATGCTCTACTTTGCGCCCACCCACCACACCCTGGGCGGGCCGTTCCTGGCGTATTGGCAGAGCCAGGGCGGGCTGGCCCTCTTCGGCTACCCGATCTCGGAGCCCCTGCAAGAGCCGAGCCCGACGGACGGCAAGACCTACCTGGTGCAATATTTCGAGCGCAACCGCTTCGAGTATCACCCCGAGAATGCCGGCACCCCCTATCTCGTCCTGCTCGGGCTGCTCGGGCGCGATTACCTGGCCCGCTTCGGCCCGCCGTCGACCGAGGCGCTCCAGGCGCCGTTCCCGGGGTGGAGCCCCAATCCGCCCGCCGGCTACCCGCCCGCGCCCGCCGGCCCGTTCCTCAGCGGGCCGCACACCGGCTATGGGATCACCGTCGATATGTATTACAAAGACCACACGCGGGTGCTCAACGCGGTCCAGGATGCCGGCTTCACCTGGATCAAGCAGCAGGTGCAATGGAAGGATATCGAAGGCTCGCCGGGCGCCGACGCCTGGGCCGAGCTCGACAATATCGTGGCGGATACGGCCGCACGCCGGCTCCATTTAATGCTCAGCGTGGTCAAAGCCCCGGTCTGGGCCAACGGCGGCAGCGGCTACCCGACCGACCCGGCCTACCTGGGCAACTTCCTGCAGGCCATGGCCCAGCACTACCGCGGCCGCGTCGGCGCCTACGAGATCTGGAACGAGCAGAACCTGATCGGCGAAAGCGGCGATCTGAACCCGGCCCGCTATGCGGAGCTCCTGAAGGCCGCCTATCTGGGCGTGAAAGCCGGCGACCCCCAGGCGGTGGTGGTCAGCGGGGCGCTCACACCCACTGGGCTGTACGACGAGAGCACCGCCATGGAAGATACCTGGTATCTCGACCAGCTCTACCAGTGGCACAACGGCGAGATCCGGCAGTACTATGACGTGCTCGGCTCGCACCCCTACGGCTACAATAACCCGCCCGACACGATGTGGCCCACGAATCCCAGCCATGCCACCAACTTTACCAACCACGGGCAGTTCTATTATCGCCGGGTCGAGCAACAGCGCCAGGTGATGGACAAATACGGCGAGGGCGCGAAGCAGATCTGGCTAACGGAGTATGGCTGGTGTAGCGACTACCGGCCGGACGGCTATAGCGAGTGCGCCGAGACCACCCCGGACCAGCAGGCCAGCTACACGGTGCAGGCTATCCAGCAGGCGCGCAACGGCTATCCCTGGATGGGGGTTATGTTTCTCTGGAATCTGAACTTCAGCACCTTCCAGGATTGGTTCACCGGCCCGGCCCATTTCAGCCTCCTGAACGGCGACTGGACCCCGCGCCCGGTCTACACCGCCGTCAAGACGCTGACCCAACAATACCCCGTCCGCTAGCGGGGCGGAAAGCCGCGAAATCTGGTATGATAGGGGGCGGCCGGGCATCAGGTGCAGGATCACCAGCGTTGCCGGGCCGGCAGCACGCCGCTGGGACCGGCGCGCACGTCCCGCGTCTGTAGGAGCGGGCTCTGCCCCGCGATGCTGGGGCGCGTGTCCCGGGCGGCAGGCGGGTCCCCACCCCCGACCCCGAGTCGGCAGGCGGCTCCCGGCGCCGCGGCGGGGGCGAGCGCATCCTGAGGCGGCATCGCGGGGCAGAGCCCACTCCTACAGCCCGGGATGGCGGCCCGCCGACCTGACCGGCGCTCTAGTAGTGTGGGTCTAGCCATTTAACTGAAAGAGAGGAATTTCCGCGGTTTCCCGGACCGTGAGCACCCTATGTACTTGCCAACACCATCTGCTTTTCCCTTCCGCCGGCAAAAGCGCCTACTCCTTGTTCTGCTGCTGACCGCCGTTGCCTGTGACGGCGGGAGTGTTGCTACACCGTCGCCCATCACGGCAAGCGATCCGCCCACGGTGGCGGCGAGCGATCCCGCCTCGCCCACGGTGGCGGCGGCGGCGGCCTCGCCGACGCTGGCACCGCCCCCCGCCACCCCGCCGGCGGCCACCGTCCTGGCGCTGGCCGCGACCGCCACGCCGCTCCCGGCCAGCCCGGGGCCGGCCCGCCCCAGCAACACGCCGCTGCCGCCCACCGCGACCGCGCCGGCGGCCACGGCGAC
>DATGEF010000639.1:0-10369 GCA_035310405.1 Chloroflexia bacterium
CGACCCGGAGCACCCGCGCTACATCATCACCGAGCGCTCGGTCGGCTACCGCTGCGCGCGCCTGCCGGCCCCGCCCGGTGACCCCCCGGCCTAGCGCGCCCGGGCGCGGCGTTCGGCCATGAGCTCCCCCGCGCCCCGATCGTCGTACAAGGCCGGCGGATGGGCGATCTCTACCTGACCGATAAGCTCGCCGGCCCCGAATTCAGCGAAGAAGATGAATGGCTGGTGCAATTACTGGCCACCCACGCCGCCACCGCCTTGACCAACGCCGCGCTCTATGCGACCGTCCGCCAGGAACGCGCCCGCTCACAGGCGCTGCGTGCCGTGGACGCCGCCGACGAAGGGCGGCAGGATGCTGCTGGCCGGGGCGGTGGTGGTCCGGCGCAGCGCGGCTTTGATGCGCGCGAACAGCTCCAGGGGGCTGAACGGCTTGGTCATGTAGTCGTCCGCACCCAGGTTCAGCCCCAGCACCTTATCCCCCATCGCATCGCGCGCGGTGAGAACGATCACCGGGGCCGACGAGACAAGACGGATCTGGCGCAGCACTTCCCAGCCGTTCAGGCGCGGCATCGTCACATCCAGCAGGGTGACATCCGGTGATTCTTTCATGAATCGGGCCACACCGTGCTCGCCGTCGCGGGCGCTGATGATTTCGGCCGCGGGCCACTGGAGCTCCAGCCCAATCGTAATCGCTTCCACGATGCCCGGGTCGTCGTCGACAATCAACACTTTCATGTGCAACCTCCTTCGCTGTGCCGGACGGTCCTGGTACGCGCCTATTATCGCGGACACGGGTTGTAGGGCGGGTTGCAGCAGGTAAACATTCGGTGTAGGGCGGTGACCCTAGGACCTGGCGTGCTCTTCGTGAAACAAATCGAGGTCGATCCGCCAGACCCCCTCTTCATTGCTGCCATGCTGGAGCAGGGGCAGGTCCTGGAACAGGTGGAGCATGCGGCTATTTTCTGGCAGGACATAGGCGTAGAAGCGGCGAATCCCGTGCGCCCGCGCGACCGCGACGAGCTGGCGGGTCAGGGCCAGCCCCAGCCCCCGCCCCTGCCAGCGATCCTCGACGACAATCGCGTATTCCGCCTCCTCCGTACCGAGCTCCCGATCATAGCGCACCACGCCGATAATCGCCGCGGGGTTGGCGGGGTCCAGGGCGACGATGGCATAACGGTCTACTCCGTCGAGCTGCGTGAAATAAGCGGCGCGGTCGGGAGTGAGGACGGGGACGTAGTGAAAGAAGCGCAGAAAGATCGACCCCGCGCTCAACCGGCTGTGGAAGCGCTGGAGCGCATCCGAGTCGCCAGGCCCAATCGGGCGGGTGGGCACGCGGGTGCCGTCCGCTAAGATCACGCTATCCAGGGCTGGAGGCCCCGCATTCGCGGGTATCGCGTGGAATTGCGGTTCGTCGACCGGCTTGCTCATTGCAATATCATATCACATTTTCACCTCCTATACACTTCCGGCTACCGCGCTATTCACCCCACCGGGCTATAGTGGAAGTAGACCGGGTGCGCCCGGCACTCGGCGGCCATTCGACAGATCCGCACTTTGACAGATCCGCCCGTCGACTGGTCAGCAAGGAGAGCAACGTTGAAAGGAGTCTGCAGATGAACGAGGAAGAGAAATTTTCCATCGTGCTTTTTTCGGGGACGGTGGACAAGCTGATGGCGGCGATGACGATGGTGGCCGGGGCGGCCGCGCTGGGCAAAAAAGTCACCCTGTTTTTGACCTTCGGCGGACTGATCGCTTTCCGCAAAGATGCCTGGAAGACCAACCGCCGGTTTAGCGCCGACTTTGCGGACTACGCCGCCCCGGCGATGGAATTGATGCAGGCGAAGAACGTGCCGCATTGGATGACCGTCCTGGAGCAGGCGCAGGAGATCGGCGACGTCACGGTCAAAGCCTGCGGCGCGACGATGGACCTGTTTGATATCAAGCAGGCCGACCTCGAACCGATCGTGGGCGAAGTGACAGGCGTCGCCAGCTTTATCGAGGCCGCCGAGGGCGGGACGACTCTGTTTATCTAAGCAACAGGCCAAGGGAGCATGAACCATGGAGACTATCACGATCAACAAAGAAATCGACGCGCGGGGCAGCTTTTGTCCCGGGCCACTCATGGCCTTGATCGGCGCGGTGAAAGCCGCCCAGGTCGGCGAGGTCGTCGCCGTCCTCTCCGCGGACGATGGCAGCAAGAAGGACATCCCGCTCTGGATCGCCAAGGCGCGCCACGAGTACCTGGGCGCGGAGCCGGCGGCCGGCGCGACGCGCTTCGTCTGCCGCAAGCTCCACTAAACGGCACCGCGGCCGGTCCGCGGTCCTCGGGCCGCGGACCGGCCGCAGGAGGGTGAAAAGGATGAAACGCATTCTGGTACTCGGCGGCGGCACCGGCGGCACGCTGGTCGCCAATCTGTTGGCCAAGAAGCTACGGCCGGCCGAGGCCGAAATCGTGCTGGTGAGCGCCAGCGCGCGCCATTTATACCAGCCCGGCTGGCTTTATGTCCCGTTCGGGCGCCAGGACCCCCGCGCCTTGAGCCGGCCGCTCCGCCGCCTGCTCCGCCCGCGGGTGCGCCTCCAGATCGGGACGGCGACGGGACTCGACACCACGCAGCAACAGTTGACCCTGGCGAGCGGAGCGGCCCTGGCCTATGATTACCTGGTGCTCGCCCCCGGTGCGCGGATCACGCCCGCAGATATCCCCGGCTTCCAGGAGGGCGTGCAGCATTTCTATAGCGAGGAAGCGGCATTCCGTCTCCACGCGGCGTTGGAGGAGTTCCAGGGTGGGCGCATCGTGGTCGGCGTCGGCGGGTTGCCGCACAAATGCCCGGTGGCGCCGCTGGAGTTTACCTTCCTGCTCGACGAGTACCTCACCCACCGCCACCTGCGGGGCGCGACGGAGATCGTCTACACTTATCCGATCGGCCGGGTGTTCAGCATCCCGAGCGTGGCGGAAGCCGCGCAGCCGCTGCTGGAACAGCGGGGCATCCAGATCGAGACCTTCTTCAACCTGGAAGAAGTCGTGCCGGAGCGCAAATTGCTGCGCAGTATGGAAGGCACGGAGATCCAGGCCGATCTGCTGATCATGACGCCGCCGCATCGGGGCGCCCAGTTTCTGGAAGGGCACCCGCTGGCCGACGCGCAGGGCTGGGTGAAAACCGACCGCGCGACCTTGCAGGTGGCCGGCGCCGACAACATCTGGGCCCTGGGCGATGTGACCGATCTGCCGATCAGCAAAGCGGGCAGCGCCGCCCATTTCGAGGCACCCGTAGTGGTCGAGCGGCTGACTGCGGCGCTGCGCGGCACGGCCCCCAACCCGCAGCACGCGGCCTACGGCGGTCATGTCATGTGCTTCCTCGAAGTGGGGTATGGCAAAGCCAGCCTGCTGGACTTCGATTACGGGCGCCCCCCCCAGGTGGCGGCCCCGAATCCGATCGTCCATTATCAGAAGATGGTCTTTAACAAAGCCTATTGGTACCTGGTGCCGACGGGCGTGGCCTGACGCGATGCGGGTAGCGGCCGGCGTCCGCCGCCGCACGGAGAGGATAGCGATTATGGATCTGGATGAGGAAGCCCTGCTCTACCACCGCCGGCCCCCGGCCGGCAAGATCGCCGTGGTGCCCACCAAGCCCTGCTTGACGCAGCGCGACCTGGCCCTGGCCTATACACCCGGCGTGGCGGTACCCTGCCGGGCGATCGCCCAGTGCCCCGACGAGGCGTTCAATTACACCGCCCGGGGCAACCTGATCGCCATCATCACCAACGGCACCGCCGTGCTGGGGCTGGGCAATATCGGGCCGCTCGCAGGCAAGCCTGTCATGGAGGGGAAGGCGGTGCTCTTCAAACGCTTCGCCGACGTCGACGCCTTCGACCTGGAGCTGGCCGTGACCGACCCGGACCTCTTTATTCAGACGGTCCAGGCGCTGGAGCCGACGTTCGGCGGCATCAACCTGGAAGACATCAAGGCCCCGGAGTGTTTCTATATCGAGGAGCGCCTGAAGCAGGTGTTGCAGATCCCCGTCTTCCACGACGACCAGCACGGCACGGCGATCATCACCGCGGCGGCCTTGCTGAACGCCCTGGAGCTGGTGGGTAAGGATCTGGCCACCATCAAGGTCGTCTTCAACGGCGCGGGGGCGGCCGCGCTGGCCACTGCCCGCTTCTACCGGCAACTCGGCGTGCGCCAGGAGCAGATCGTCCTCTGCGACCGCCATGGGGTGATCTACCAGGGCCGGGAACAGGACATGAACCCCTACAAGCAGGACCTCGCCGCCGACACCATGAACCGCACGCTGGCCGAGGCGCTGGTCGGGGCCGACGTCTTCATCGGCCTCTCGGGGGCCGGCGCGGTCACGCCGACCATGCTGGAGCAAATGGCCCCGCGGCCGATCATTATGGCGCTGGCGAATCCCGACCCGGAGATCGCCTATGACCTGGCGAAAGCGGCCCGCCCGGACGCCATCGTCGCTACCGGGCGCTCCGATTACCCCAACCAGGTGAACAATGTCCTGGGCTTCCCGTTCCTGTTCCGCGGCGCCCTCGACGTGCGCGCGACACAGATCAACGAAGCGATGAAGATCGCGGCGGCCCGCGCGCTGGCCGCCCTCGCGCGCGAAGACGTGCCTGACGCGGTGGCCCACGCCTACGATGTCGAGTCGCTGTGCTTCGGGCCGGATTACCTGATCCCCAAGCCCCTGGACCCGCGCGTGCTCCTCTGGGTGGCGCCCGCCGTGGCCCAGGCGGCGATGGAAAGCGGGGTGGCCCGCCAGACGCTCGACCTCGACCACTATCGCGAACAACTCGAAGCGCGGCTGGGCAAAGCCCGCGAGATGATGCGCATCGTCTTCAACAAGGCCAAGCGCGACCCGCGCCGCATCATTTTGGCCCAGGGCGAGCACGACAAGATGATCCGCGCCGCCCATCAGCTGGTCGAAGAAGGCCTCGCCCGGCCCATCCTGCTCGGTTCCCCGGCCCGGATCGCCGCCCGGGCCGAGGCGCTCCAAGTGAGCATCGCCGGCAGCGAGATCGTCGATCCGCAGACCGCACCCGACCGGGAACGCTACGCCGCCCGGCTCTACGCGCTGCGTCACCGCAAAGGGGTGACGCCGACGGAAGCGTGGGAATTGATCGCCAACCCGAACTATTACGCTTCGGTCATGGTCGAGCTGGGCGAGGCCGACGGCATGGTCGCCGGGCTCTGTTTCCACTATCCCGAGGTGCTGCGCGCCCCGCTCCAGGTGATCCGCGTCGTCCCCGATTACGCGATCGCCGCCGGGGTCTACATGATCACGACGCACACCCGCGTCCTCTTCTTCGCCGACACCACCGTCAACATCAACCTCACCGCCGAAAAACTCGCCGATATCGCGATCATGACGGCGCGCCTGGCCCGCGACTTCAACGTCGAGCCGCGCGTCGCGCTGCTGAGTTTCTCCAGCTTCGGCAGCGTGCGCCATCCGCGCACCGACATGGTGCGGCAGGCGGTCACGATCCTGCACACGCGCGCCCCCGATCTGATCGTGGACGGCGAGGTCGAGGCGCACGTGGCGCTGTCCGCCGAGGTCTTGAACGACACCTATCCACGCAACACCCTGCAAGCGGCGGCCAACGTCCTGATCTTCCCCAACCTGGAGGCTGGCAACATCGCCGTCAAACTGGTCCAGCAACTGGCCCACGCCGAGGTGGTCGGCCCGATCCTGGTCGGCATGCGCAAGCCGGTACATATCGTGCAGCGCAGCGACGAAGTGAAGGACATCGTCAACCTGGCGGCCCTGGCCGTGGTCAAAGCCCAGCGCCTGGCCCCGGCACCGCGCCGTGCGCCGGAGGTGGCCCCCGGCGCGGTACCGCAGGAGCTGCTGCTGGGGAGTTAGGTACTGGTTAGAGAAAGTGAGGTCACACCATGCAAGCACAAATACTTGTCCCGCTGGACGGGTCGCCGCGGTCGGCGGCCATCCTGCCCCTGGCGATCCCGCTGGCGCGGGCCGCGGGCTGCGGCTTGACCCTGGTGCAGGCGCTGGGCCTGGATACCGGGACCGCCATGGTCGGATGGCCCCTCCCCGCGGAAGCCATTGACGATCGGCAGCAGTCGATCCGGCTGGCGGTCGCCGACGCCCTGGCCGTGACCGCGCAGCGGCTGGAGCGCCCGGGGTGGCCGGTGCAGACCGCCGCGCTGGATGGGGACCCGGTCAGGGCGATCCTCGACTATGTGGCCGACCATCCGGAAGTGCAGTTGATCGCGCTGGCGACCCACGGGCGCCGCGGCGTGAACCGCTGGATCTTCGGCAGTGTGGCCGAGGAGATCCTGCATCAGGCGCCGGTGCCCGTGGTGTTGCTCCGCTTGCCGGCGGGTGCGCTGCCGGCAGGCCCGGAGCCGGTGCTCCGCACCATCGCGGTGCCGCTGGATGGCTCGGCTTTCGCCGAATCGGCGCTCGACCAGGCGCAAACCCTGGCCCAGGCGACCGGCGCCCGTCTGGTGCTGCTGACGGCCCGCCCGAGCCTGGACGAGGCCAGCCTGTTGACAAATGAGATCCCACTCTGGGTCCAACAGCAACAACAGCTCGAGACCGACAGATTGGTGCGCTACCAGGAGAATCTGGCGGCGCGGCTGGCCGCCCAGGGTGTGAAAGTCGGCACGCAGATCGGCGACGGGCGTGCAGCGGATGTGATCCTCCACCTGAGCGCGGAGAGCCAGGCCGACCTCATCGTGATGGCGACCCACGGGCGGACCGGCTTCCAGCGCTTGCGCCTCGGCAGCGTGGCGCTGGAAGTGGTGGAGCGCGCGACCCCCCCCGTCTTCCTGGTGCGGGGACCGCACGACACCCCGCCGGCCGCCGCCCTGGCCGCGGCGGACGCCGCGCCGGCCGGTCACGTGCCTGGGCGGGTGGACACGGCGAGTGCGGGAACACACTCATGATCGATCCGCGTGCCGACCCGGAGCGCGCTGATCGGCAGCCGGGTGCCGCGGTGGTGGTGCAGCGCGCCGACCTGCACCAGCTCTTCGACGCGCTCCGTGCCCAGGGCTATCAGATCCTCGGGCCGACCATCCGGGACGGCGCCATCGTCTATGACGAGCTGGCAACCGTGGAGGATCTGCCCATCGGCTGGACGGACGTGCAGGAGGGCGGCACGTATCGCATCAAGCGCCGCGCCGATGCCGCCCTCTTCGGCTACAATGTCGGCCCCCACTCCTGGAAACGGTATCTGCACCCGCCGGTGCTGCGCCTCTGGGGCGCCCGGCGCGAGCCCGGCCAGGGCTGGCAGATCGTGGATGCGCCGGAGGACACGCTGCCCCGCCGCGCTTTCCTGGGTGTACGGGCCTGCGAACTGCACGCCATCGGCATCCAGGACCGCGTGTTCCTGGGCGGCTCTTATGTGGACCCGGCCTACCAGGCCCGCCGCGCGGGAGTCTTTATGATCGCCGTCAACTGCGGGCAGGCCGCCGCCACCTGCTTCTGTACCTCGATGGGCACCGGGCCCGGGGTGCCGCCCGGCTATGACCTGGCCCTCACCGAAGTGCTGGACGCCACGCACCATTATTTCGTCGTGGACATCGGCACCGCCGCCGGCGCCGAGGTGATGGGCGCCGTGACTTGCGTGCCCGCCCAGGCCGCCGAGCGAGAGACCGCCGCCCAGATCGTGGCGACCACCGCCGCCCAGATGGGCCGCACGCTGGACACCACGGGCATCAAAGAACTGCTCTACGCCAACCTGGAGCACCCGCGCTGGGACGACGTGGCGAGCCGCTGCCTAAGTTGCGGCAACTGCACCCAGGTCTGCCCGACCTGCTTCTGCACCAGTGTGGAGGATGTGACCGACCTGGCTGGCCAGGAGGCCACGCGCACCCGCACCTGGGACTCCTGCTTCACCACCGACTTTTCCTATATTCATGGCGGCGCGGTGCGGCCCTCACCGAAGGCCCGCTATCGCCAGTGGATGACCCACAAGCTCGCCACCTGGATCGACCAGTTCGACACATCGGGCTGCGTGGGCTGTGGGCGCTGCATCACCTGGTGCCCGGTTGGTATCGATCTCACGGCGGAAGTGCGGGCCATCCGCGCGACCCCGGCCTCGCCGCCGCCCACTCCTGGAGGCACCCCATGACCGCATCGCTTGAGGACAGCCTGGCTCATCAGCCGTTCCTGGCCGACCTGACCCGCTACCAGTTGGAAGCGGTGGCCCGCTGCGCCGCCCCAGTCAGCTTCCCGGCCAACCAGTTCATCTTTCACGAGGGCGACGAGGCCGAGCATTTCTACATCCTGACCCAGGGCCGCGTGGCCGTGGAAGTGGTTATCCCCGGGCGCCCCCCGATCAATATCCAGACGCTGGGACCGAACGAGGTGCTGGGCTGGTCATGGTTCTACCCGCCTTATCGCTGGCACTTCGACGCCCTGGCTCTCACCGCGACGGAGGCGATCGCTTTCGAGGCCAATGGCCTGTTGCGCCTGTGCAACCACGATGCCGAAGTGGGCTATAAGCTGACCAAACGCTATGCCCATCTGCTGTTCGAGCGGCTCCAGGCCACGCGCCTGCAACTGCTCGACGTGTACGAGCAGGCGGACGTGCCGCCCGCGCGGTCTGCCGCGCCCCGGCCCCGGCGCGAAGGGAAGTGATCATGACCCCGACGACAGTGGCGGCACCCATGCGGGTGCAGACCTACACCGTGGAGCGGGTCCGCCAGGAGATCCCGGCGACGGTGACGCTCGATTTGCGGGCCAGCGACGGCAGCCGGATGACCTTCGCTCCCGGCCAGTTCAACATGCTCTATGTCTTCGGCATCGGCGAGGTGCCGATCAGCATCAGCGGCGACCCGGCGCGGCCCGATCCGCTGGTCCACACTATCCGCGCTGTCGGCCCGGTGTCCGAGGCGCTCTGCAACCTGCGCCGAGGCGAGACGGTCGGCGTGCGCGGGCCTTACGGCACGGCCTGGCCGGTGGGCGAGACCCCCGGCAGCGATCTGCTGATCGCCACCGGCGGGATCGGCCTGGCCCCGCTGCGCCCGGCGCTCTACTACGCCCTGGCCCACCGGGAGCAGTTCGGCAGCGTCGTGTTGCTCTACGGCGCGCGCACTCCCGCCGACCTGCTCTATCGCCACGAATTGGAAGCCTGGCGCGGTCGCTTCGACCTGAAAGTGGATGTCACGGTGGACCGTGCCGAGCGCGATTGGCGCGGCCATGTCGGCACGGTGACGACATTGATTCCGCACGCCAACTTCGATCCGGCGCGCACCGTCGCCCTGGTCTGCGGCCCGGAAATTATGATGCACTTCACCATCCAGGAATTGCTCAAGACCGGCATGGCCGCCGAGCAAATCTATATTTCGATGGAACGCAACATGAAATGCGCCATCGGCCTGTGCGGGCACTGCCAGTGGGGGCCGCGTTTCGTCTGCCAAGACGGCCCGGTCTTCCGCTACAGCGCCATCCGGGACTGGTTCCGCAAGCGGGAGATTTAAGATGCCCACCCCACGCCGCCCCACACTGGCCGTCTGGAAGTTCTCGTCGTGCGACGGCTGCCAATTGAGCCTGCTGGATTGCGAAGACGAATTGCTGACCGTGGCCGGCGCCGTGGCGATCGCCAACTTCCCCGAAGCCTCGCGCGCCGTAGTCAAGGGGCCCTATGACCTCTCGCTGGTCGAAGGCTCGATCACCACCGCCCACGACGCCGAGCGGATCAAAGAGGTGCGGCGGCAGTCGCGCTTTCTGGTGACGATTGGCGCCTGCGCGACGGCAGGCGGCATCCAAGCGCTGCGCAATTTCAAGGATGTCAAGGAGTTTATCTCCGTCGTCTATGCCACCCCGGAATACATCTCCACACTGGCGACCTCCACGGCCATCAGCGCCCATGTGCCGGTGGATTTCGAGTTGCGCGGCTGCCCGATCAACAAGCACCAACTGCTGGAAGTGATCAACGCCTACCTACACGGGCGCAAGCCCAACACCCCGGCCCACAGCGTCTGCCTGGAATGCAAAGCGCGCGGCACCGTCTGCGTGATGGTGGCCCACGGCACGCCCTGTCTCGGCCCGGTGACGCACGCCGGCTGCGGGGCGATCTGCCCGGCCTATGGGCGTGGCTGTTACGGCTGCTTCGGCCCGCAGGACACACCCAACACGGCGTCGCTGAGCGGCCAATGGCAGCACCTGGGCGTCCACGACGCGGCGGTGGGCCGGGCCTTCCGGGGCTTCAACGCCTACGCCGCCCCGTTCAAGGAAGAGAGTGAGCGCCATGCCGAAGACTAAGACGATCCAGGTGAACTACCTGGCGCGCGTGGAGGGCGAAGGCGGCCTCTACGTGAAGGTGCGGGGCAACACCGTCACCGATGTGCAGTTACGCATCTTCGAGCCGCCGCGCTTCTTCGAGGCGTTGCTGCGCG
>DATGEF010000640.1:0-3775 GCA_035310405.1 Chloroflexia bacterium
TGGGCAATTTGCGCCTGGGGGAACCCCAACACTTATTGCTGGAGATCATTTTGCCGGCCGTCGCGTCCGGCCCGGTGCGCCTCGCGACCTGTACTCTGGAGTGGCGCGCCATCGATACCCGCTTCGGCACCGAGCGGGCCAGCTATGAAATCATGGCCGCGGTGGACGCCCGGGCGGCCGCCGCGGCGACTCTGGACCCGGCCGTTAAGGTCGGCGTCGAGAAAGTGATGGCCTATAAACTGCAGAAGCGGGCCTGGCAGGATGTGCAAGAAGGGAATTTAGTCCAGGCCACGAACAAGCTGCGGATGGTGGCCACGCGCCTGCTGGAAGCGGGCGAGGACGCCCTGGCCCGCACGGTGCAGGCGGAGGCGGATAATCTGGAGCGTAACGGCTTTGTCTCGGCCAGCGGGACGAAGCAGATCAAATATGGCACCCGGGGCCTGGGCCGCACGCGCAGCATGCGGGCGCCGGGTCCCGTATCCGGGGGGCCGGGGTAGCAGCGGAGAGGGGCGCGATGATGATAATCTGTCCGTCTTGCCGGGCGGCGCATGTCCAGGGCACACTATTCTGCGAGCAGTGTGGGACCTCGCTGATCGGCGTGGCGCCTACGGATGCGGAGGCGGCCGATGCCGAGAGCACCCAATTTACCCCGGCCCCCAACAGCGCGGCGACGGAAGGGGGCACCTTGCCCACGCGCCGCCGCGGCCCCGACCCCAACGGCGCGACGCCCGTCCCCGGTCCCGGGCTGGCGGGCGCGCCCCTGGCCAATAGCGCCGCCCTGCCGGCCGCCGGCCCGGCCGTGGACGAGAATCCCAGCACGATGCCGCTCTCGCGCGATCAGGAGCGCGATACCGGCCGCCTGGCGGTGGGATCGGTGCCCACGCGGCTGCGCGTCCTGGTGCTGAATACCGGCCGCCTGACCGATTGGATCGACGACCAGGTGATCCATGTGGGGCGCACGGACCGTTCGGCGAACGTCTTTCCCAGCATCGACCTCGAAACCGATGGGGGGCACAACGCGGGAGTCTCGCGGCGCCACGTGCGGATCAGCCGGCAGCCCGATGGCTATTATCTGGAAGACCTGGGGAGTATCAACGGCACCTTCCTCAACCGCCGCCGGCTTAGCCCGGGCAACCCGACCGAGCTCAAGGATGGGGACGAAGTGCGCGTGGGCAATATCGTGCTCCGCGTGGTGCTCGGCGGCTTCCAACGGCCCCAATAAGGCAATCCCGCCGTCCGCACGTCGTACGGCTATCGCGTTCCCTAACCGACCTAGCTAGGAGATCGAACCAGTATGGCAAAACGGCTCATCCTGCATCTGACCGGCGAAGACCCCGTCGAATGTGAAATCAACGAAATGCCCAAATCCGGGGAAAGCTATATCGAGGTGACGAATCCCCGCCGCCGCGATGGCAAGCAATTGACCTACATCACCCCGGGCGCGCGCTCTTTCCTCTTTCCCTGGACGCGCATCACCTTTATCGAGGTCATGGTCAGCGAGGCAGAGCATCGCGAAGTGGTCGAATTCTTCCGCGAGGATCGGTGAGCACGCGCGCAATTGACAACATCCTGTTATGCGCGCTGTTACCGATTGGCGACACCCTGTTCACGACCCCCGCGATCCGGGCGGTCCGCGCCCGCTACCCACGGGCGCGGATCATTGCCCTGACCTACCCGACCAACAGCGGCATTCTCGAATCGAATCCCGATGTCGACCAGATCTGGCTCGTGCCCACCCGGCAGCGCCTCCAGGGAGGGGCCGCCCTGGCCCGGCTGGTCACGGCCCTGCGCGGCGCCCACTTCGACCTGACCCTGGAGTTTTCGAATTATAACTATGGCTTGCGCTACTGGCTGGGGAGCGCGCGCACCTATACGATGCAGCTGCCCCGGCTCTGGTGGGTCCGGCCCGGGGCCGGGCGGCACTGGCGCCGCCACCACGCCGTCGAGCACTATACCAATGTGGCGCGCCGGGCGGGAATCCCGGTGGCGGACTGGCGGTTGCGGATCTACAGCACGCTGCGCGAGGTCGCGGCGGGCGACCAGCTGCTACGTGATCACGGGGTGCGGTCGGCCGAGCCGGTGATCGGCATTCACCCGGGGGGCGAAGGGCTCTGGGGCCGCAAGAAATGGGCGCCGCGCGGCTTCGCCGCCGTGGCCGATCACCTCCATGCCCAGTTCGGCGTGAAGATCGTCGTGCTCGGGGGCAAGGAAGACGCCCGCCTCGCCGCGGAGGTGGCCGCGCTCAGCACGGCGCCGGTACTGAACCTGGCGGGCCAAACGACTCTGGGCGCGACCGCGGCCCTCGCCGCCCGCTGCGTCCTGTTTATCGGCAACGACAGCAGTCCGCTGCATATCGCGGTGGCGGCCGGGACCCGGGTGGTGGGCATCTATGGCCTGACCGATCCGCGCTCCTATCGCCCGTGGGTGCCCGGGGGCCGGGCGGGGCAGGATTATGCCGTGGTCTTGAGCCCGGCCCCCTGCGCCGCCTGCTTTCCGCTGGTCGGCGGGATCACCCTGCCCGAGTGGGTGCGCTGTGTGCGCTGCAACGCCCTGGCCGCGATTACCCCGGCCCAGGTCGTCGCGGCGGCGACTCCCCTGCTGGCGGCCGCGCTACGCTAACGCCCGAGGGGGCCGGTCGCTAGACTCCCGGCGGCTTATCGGCCGGGGGCGGGGGATCCGGCTTGCTTTCGGTCGCGTCCCGGAATTCGCGGATGCCGCGGCCGATGGCCCCCCCCACCTGGGGCAGCTTGCCGACGCCGAACACGATCACGACGATCGCCAGGATGAGCAGCAATTCCGGCATGCCTAGAGACATAGGATACCTCCTCCGGCCGAGTGCGGACGGCCGCTGATCCCATTATACCATATGCGCTGCGCCCCGCGGGCCCCGGCCGCTCGCTCAGTCGATCTGCGGGTCCGGCCGCGGGGTGGAGGCCTGGGCGGCGAGCGCCTGGGGCGCGGGGAGGCCGGCGCCCAGCAGGCGCCGGAACAACGTTTCGTAGGCGTCCGTGACTTGCTCCCAGGAGAAATGATGGCGGGCGCGCTCCCGCGCGCGGTCCCGGGCGGCGGTGACGTGGTGCGGGGCGTCGACGAGGTGCTGCACGAGGGCGCGCAGGCTCTCCACCGGCTGCCGGCCGTTATAGTAGAACCCGGCGTCGCCGCCCGTCTCGCGGTTTTCGGGGGTGTCGTGCGCGATCACGCAATTGCCGAAGCCCATCGCCTCGACCAGCGCCGGGTGGGTGCCGCCCACATTCGAGGGCTCGACGAACAGGTAGGCGTGCGAGCTGAGCTCCCGGTACGCCGCTCCGAACTGGTAGCCGGTGAAAATCACATCGGCGCCCGCCATGGCTTTCAGCTCCGCAATATACTTCTCGGCATAGGGCGCATCGCCGACGATCACGCATTTTTTATCCGTCTGCAGCTGCGCGTGGGCGTGGATCAGGGTATGGATGCGGTTCTCCGGCACCAGGCGGCCGACGAAGAGCAGGTACTCGCGGGGCCGCAGCCCGAAGCGGGCAAGCGTGGCGCCCGCCTGGAGCGGCTCGACATCGGCGCCATAGGCGATGTACTCGGCGTGGGCGCCGAAAGTATCACGGTAATATTGCTGGACGACCCGGGAGTCGGTAATCAGGGCATGGGGCAGGCGCGCGCCCAGCCATTCCGCCCCCTGGATATAGCGCTTGGCGAGGGCCGGCCATTTGTCGCGCTTCCAGTCGAGCCCGTCGACGTGGAGCACCGTTTTGCGGCCGGCACTGCGGGGGATCAGGGTCAGCGG
>DATGEF010000641.1:0-6231 GCA_035310405.1 Chloroflexia bacterium
AGCGAAGAGTCCGTCTTCGCGTGTCGGGGACGGATTCTTCACTGCGTTCAGAATGACAATTTCCTCACCAGCCGGCGGCTCCGCCGACTTTGACACAGCCCTACCCATCACAGTCATGCCCTTGCATACCCAGCGCCCGAAGGCTATACTAAGATCGTCGTCACGACTGACACCTCGTCTCACTGATGACTGACGACTGACGACTACGCCTACTGTAGTATACTCAGATTCCCGGCCCTTGTGTAGCCCCGCGTAACTCCATCGTCCCGATCTACGTAAAAGGAGGAGTAAGAGGTTACACAACCCGCGGCGACTCATGGAGGCTCCTGGATGCAAGCTCGCTCGGTTACCCCCCGCCTCGGCGCCGGCACGGCGCAGGTCGCGGTGCCGGTCTTCGCCGCGCTGATTCTCGGCGTGATTATCATGGTCTGGCTGGCGCCCGGCTTCGGGCTCAGCTTCCCGGCGTCGACCACAGGCGTGCTGCGGATCTACGCTAGCGTCCCCCGGCCGGATTATGACAGCATCGTGCATGGCGCGCAGATGGCGATCGACGCGCAAGGAACCGCGGCGGGGTCCAAGATCGAATACCACCCGCTCAACGACGCCACGCTGCACGACGGCGGCCTGAAGTGGGACGCGCAGCAGGAGCTCGCGAACGCCCGTCAGGCGGTCGCCGACCCCACCGGCGTGATCTACCTCGGCACGTATAACAGCGGCGCGGCCCAGATCAGCATCCCGGTGCTCAACCGCGTCCACCTGGCCATGATCAGCCCGGGCAACACCTACCCCGGGCTGACCAAGCCCGGGCAGGGCACGGCCGGCGAGCCCTGGACGTATTACCCGCTCGGCATCCGCAGTTACTTCCGTGTCGTCCCGGCCGACGACCTGCAGGGCGCGGCCGGCGCGGCCTACGCCCAGCAGCTGGGCGCCAAAAAAGTCTACGTGCTTGACGACACCGAGCTCTACGGCCACGGGATCGCCGTGATCTTCGCCCAGGAGGCGGCCAAGCTCGGGCTCCAGGTGGTCGGCGGGCCGGAGAGCATCGACGTGCGCAAGAGCGACTATACGGACGACGCGCGCCGGATCGTGAGCGCCGCGCCCGACCTGGTTTATTTTGGCGGCATCACGGCGAATCATGCCGGCCTGGTGCTCCGCGACCTGCGCAAAGCGGGGTTCCAGGGCACCTATATGGGCGCCGACGGCATCGGCACGGACGACTTCCTCCAGCAGGCGGGCGGCACGACGGGCGGCCCGGTCTACTCCACCCTGGTCGGGCTGCCGGCCGCCCAGCTGCCCGGCGCGGCCGCGCAGGCCTGGTATCGGGACTACAAAAGCCGCTGGCCCGGCGACCATAACGAGGACTTCGCGCCCTACGGCTATGAGGCCGCCCTGGTTGCCCTCAGCGCGATCGACCGGGCCGGCCCCCAGGGCTCCCTCTCGCTCACCGACTACCGGGAAAAGATCCGCCAGGAAGTGGCCCGCACCACGTCCGACAACCTGGGCGGCAAAGGCATCCTCGGTCCCTGGCGCTTCGACGCGAACGGCGACACCAGCCTGATCGGCGTCAGCGTCCTGCAACTGAACACCAGCTGGGACTACATCGGCGGCATGGTCAAAGCCAATAACAGCTGGAGCTTCAAGGGCAAGTAGGGGGCCCTCACCCTGCCCTCTCCCGTGCGCGGGAGAGGGTGACGATCGCGCGTGCGGCCTGGGGCGGCTACCGCACCTCCATCTATCCAAACACGGCCCACCGGGTCCCTACCACGCCAGGAGTATTGTATCCAATGCGGATCTATCTAACCCACTGTTCGGCTAAGAAGGACCCCCGCTACCGGATTTCCGGACAACTCGCGACGCCCGCCCAATTGTACACAGCCACGCCCACACAGCGCTTCATGAAGGTATGCCAACGCTACGCCGTCAACTGGGCCATCTTCTCCGATCGATACGGCGTCTGGTTCCCCGACGTAGCACGGGCTTGGTATGAGAAGCATCCCAAGCATGTCTCGGACGAAGAATTCGCGATTCTGCTGGAGGGCTTCGACCGGGACCTTGCACCTTATGAGGAAATCTGGTTTTACCACAATCCCGGCCGCTTTCACTCGGTGTACCAGCACTTGCTGGAGGAAACTCGTCTGCGAGAGCGCGTCCGCAAGTTCACGCATTTGCACGAGATCCGCTAAGCACTCTAACAGGAGGCATAGCCCCATTCCATGACGATTCCTGTCATCATCGCCGAACTCCACAAAGTACCCATTGACCTGCTTACTGCCCGACTGCCGGCGTCGCGGGGCGGTGTACCTCCCGAGCTGGGCCTGTACGCCTGGTGGGTCCGGCAGGACAGCTTACCGGACATCCCGTCCCATCCGCATCCAGTCGATCCCAGACTGGATCTGCTCTACCTCGGGATAGCGCCTCAGGCTGGAAGCTCCCGCGCCACGCTCCGGTCCCGGGTGTGCCACCAGCACCTCAATGGTAATATCGAGGGTTCGACCTTACGCCGCAGCCTCGCCGCCTTACTGCGGGATCCCCTAAGCTTGCAACCGTATCGACGGGGTCGGAAAATCAGGTTGAGCCCACTCGACGAAGCCCAACTCACGAAGTGGCAAGACGAGCATCTGTGCCTTACGTGGGCAGTCCACCCTCAACCGTGGACGGTCGAAGCCCAGCTTATCGCTGCGCTCGCACCGCCCATGAATCTGGAACACAATGCCGTTCATGCCTTCTACGCGACTATGAAGCTCGCCCGTGCGGCCTTCCAAAGCCACGCGGGCGAGTTCCCACCTTGAAGCTCGCCCGTGCGGCCTTCCAAAGCCACGCGGGCGAGTTCCCACCTTGAAACGTAATCAGGATCTTACTCCACAAGGCACAGTCTGCCATCCACCCTCACGCCTGGAGGAGCTCCAGCACGAGATAGGTGCCCTGGGCGGTGGGGTCGCCGGTCTGGAAGTACTGGATGGCCGTGGGGTCGCCCATGTAGATCAGGTCGCCGGGCAGCAGCGGGTAGGTCGAGTCGACGCGCACCGGGCGGATGGTCGCGAACTGCTGGAGGGGCACGAAGCTGGGGCCGCCGGCCGGCTTGACGAGCGTGTCGGTCTCCGCGCCGGCACAGGCGCGGATCGTGACGGTGCCATCCTGCGCCAGCCCGAGGAAGCACTGGCTGCGGTGGACC
This sequence comes from Chloroflexia bacterium, assembly GCA_035310405.1. Lineage (GTDB taxonomy): Bacteria > Chloroflexota > Chloroflexia > QHBQ01 > JAICKM01 > JAICKM01. The sequence goes on from DATGEF010000641.1 coordinate 3,173, forward strand.
AGGAACTGCTTCTGCCCGTTCAGGTCGAGGGGCTGCACCCACTGGCGCAGGTCGATATCCACGCCGGTGCCCGCCTCCTGGTTCGGCCGGCCGACCAGGTATTCGCCGGCATGGGTAATGGTGAACCCCTCGGCGGGGTTGGGTTGGCCGTTGCGCACGACGGCGAAGCGGGCGCCCCCGGCCGAGGTGGCCGGCGGGGTCGTGGGCGTGTTCCAGGGGGTGACGCCGGCCGGCGTCGGGGGCGGCGCGCTCCAGGGAGCGGCGCCGGCCGGGGCGGCCGCGCCGCTCCCCTGGGCGTCGGCGGGCGTGATCAGCCGGCCACAATTCTCACAGTACTTCCCCACTTCCTGCTGGTCCGCACCACAATCTGGGCATACCACAAACATCGTCACGCGTCTCCTCCTTGCCGGGGCCGGGTGTCTCTATCGGTTGTCCACGAATCGCCGCGGCCCAATGAGGCAGCCCCAGGTTGCACGGCTATTATACTGCGGTTTGCTGCGGATTGCATTATAATGCAAGCACGCGCCACGCGATCGTGGCACGAGAAGGGGACAGGAAGGGGACAGGATGACAGAGTCTGTTGCGGTGCGCGTCTGGTCCAAGAGCCTGCCGAGCCGCCTGCACCCGGAGCGGGACGAAGACCTGGCCTGGTCGGCCACCAACGGGCGGGCCCACGCCGTGATCGACGGCATGGGCAGCGCCCGCCGCCAGGTTGCCGGCCAGGACATCGGGGGCGAGCACGCCGCCCGGCTGATCGGCGAGGTGCTGAACACCCGCCTGCAAGACCTGCCCGCGGCCCTCGCCGTCCCGGCCGCGCGCGACCTGCTGACGGTCACCGTCCAGGAAGCGAGTGCGCGCATCTTTCACGAGCTGAACGGCGCCGGCGCGATCCCCGCCGACCAGATCCCGGCCGGCAAGACGGCGGAGGATGTAATGGTCGCCGCCGTGATGACCGCCCTGGTGATCTGCGAAGGCGGACGGCGGGCCGTGATCAGCCAGAACGGCGACACGCGCTGCTACCTCTTCTCGGGCGGTGAGCTGCTGCTGCTGACCGAGGACCAGGACGCGGTGCAATCCGATAAGGATCAGGGGGTGATCGCGGAGGAGCAGGTGGGCGCCATCCAGGAAGCGCTGGATACCTTTGACGGCCGCGACCTCGGCAAGCTCGATCGCCTGGCCCGGCAGTACTTTCTGCACCGCAACCTGGTCTTCGGCCAGATCGGCGACGACCCGGCGCCCCCGCCCCCGGCGCTGACGGTCATCCAGCTGCGGCCCAACGATAAGCTGCTGCTCTGCAGCGATGGCGTCTACGGCAACCTGACCACCGCCGAGATCGAGGACTCCCTGGCCCTGATCGAGCCGGCCGCCGCCCTGGTCGACCGCGCCGACGCCCGCTCCGCCGAGCGGCCCCTGCCCGACCCCGCCGACCTGACCCGCCCCTATAATTACCGCGCCCACCAGGACGACACCACAGCGATCGTGCTCAAAATCGAGTGGAGCTGACACAACGTCAGGCACCTTGACGATCGATCTCTGGATCATTGCGGCCCTGGGCGGCTGCGGGTTTGCCGCCGGGCTGATCGGCGCCTTGCTGGGGCTGGGCGGGGGGATCTTCCTGGTCCCCGCGCTGACGCTGGGCCTGGGACTGCCGTTTGGCGTGGCCGCCGGCACCAGCCTGGTCGCCGTCGCCGCGACCTCGGCGGCCGGGTCGAGCACCTACGTTCGCACCCGCCTGACCAATATCCGCCTGGGCGTCCTGCTGGGCCCCGCCACGGTCGCGGCGGCCAGCGGCGCCGCGCTCGTCGCTCAGGCGATCGACGGGCGGATCTTGCGCGCCCTCTTCGCCGGCTTATTGATCTATACCGCCGCCAGCATGCTCCGCGCCGGCCAACCCGCGGCGCAACCCGCGGCGCGGCCGGACACCCGGCCCGCGGAGCTGCCGGCCGGCGCCTGGCAGCTGGCCGGCAGCTACGAGGATGCCCAGCTCGGCGAGACGGTCCGCTACACCGCCGGGCGCCTCCCGCTGGGGCTCGCGGCCAGCCTGCTGGGCGGCACGCTCTCCGGGCTGCTGGGGGTGGGCGGCGGCATCGTCCAGGTGCCGGTGATGCATCTGCTGATGGGCGTGCCGCTCAAGGTCGCCACCGGCACGAGCTCGTTCCTGATCGGCATCACGGCGGCGGCCAGCGCCCTGATTTACTATGCCCACGACCGCATCAACCCGGTGCTCGCCGCCCCGGCCGCGCTCGCCGTCTTGGGCGGGGCGCGGCTGGGCGCCACCCTGGTACAGCGCCTGCCCAGCGGCACGCTCAAGCGGATCTTCGCCGTGGTCGCCCTCCTGGTCGCCCTGCAGATGCTGTTGCAGGCCGTCGACGCCTGCCCCTGGTGCGCGAGCGTGCCGCATGGATGATCGGGACGAGCACCTGTTGTACGAGGGTGTCCGCCGCACGCTGGTCGGGGGCCTGGTCCTGAGCTTCGGGCTGATGGGCCTGGGCCTCGGCGGGCTGCTGCTCCAGCCGGGCGCCGTCGCGGACGCAGCCCGCGTGGTCCCGCTGGCCCGCCTGCCGGGCGCCCTCCTCGGCCTGCGCCCGGCCGCCCTGCTTGACCTCGGCGTGCTGGTGCTGATGGGTATCCCGGTGGTCCACCTGGGCGTCGCGCTGCGCGGGTTCGCCCGGCGCGGCGAAGTCCGCTACGCCGGGGCGGCGCTGCTCGTCCTCGGCTTGCTCGCCGCCAGCGCCGGGCTCGCCTTCTGGCCGTAGGCGATTTTGGATTTTGGATTTTGGATTTTGGATTGGGAGACGTGACGAGTAGGCAGTAGGCAGTGGAGACGAGTTTTGAGTTTTGCTCGCGCAGCGGTGCCGTAGGCACATCGCGCAGCGGTGCCGCAGGCACATTTTTGAGTTTTGAGTTGACGGGCGCTGGGTCACCAGCCCCGCGTCTCCCAATCCAAAATCCAAAATCCAAAATCCAAAATCCGATGGTCCCGGTCCCGCGTCGCCCGATCCCCAATCCAAAATCGCGCCGGGGGTTCGTATTCCGCACTCCGTAGGCGCGCCAGATTG
>DATGEF010000642.1:0-6937 GCA_035310405.1 Chloroflexia bacterium
CGGTCGCCGGAACCTGCACTAGGCGTATGGGTTCATGGGTGCAGCATCGGTCCCGCGCTACTCGGCGTAGGGCTGATCCTTTCCCGCCGCGCTGTAGCCGATATTCCAGATGTAGCCGTCCGGGTCGGCGAAGGACCCGCCGTATCCGCCCCACTGCAGCTTCGCCGCGGGCTTGAGGATCTGCCCGCCGGCCTTCTTGGCCTCGTCCAGGATCTCGTCGACACGGGCCTCGCTGCGCACGACATAGTTGAAGACGACGCCACTGAAACCGCTGCCGTCGGGGCTGGCCCCCACCATCTCGGCCAGGCCCGCGCGGCCGTAGAAGCCGACGAGCGAACCGCCGTGGGGAACGAAGAAGACCGAGATCTTGTAGTCGTGCTCGACCTGCCAGCCGAGACCGTCCATGTAGAAGCGCTTCGATCGCTCCATGTCCTTGACGCCAAGCAGGATTGCGCTGACGTGTGCGTTCATAATCGGTTCCCTCCTATGGTCACATTGGCGGGCGCTGCCGCGTTACTAGGTCTCCCTTTTCGTTGGTCTTGACGGCTTCCAGGCGGTCGAGGTGGCGTTCGAGAGCATCGACGTGAGCGGACCAGAGCCGGTGGAACGGAGCCAGCCAGGCCGCCACCTCCTGAAGCGGTTCGGGCTTCAGCCGGTAGAGACGGCGCTGGGCGGCCACCGTGGATTCCACGAAACCGGCCTCACGCAGCACGCGCAGGTGCTTGGACACGGTCGGCTGCGGCAGGCCAAGCTGCAGCGCGATCTCGCCAACCGACAATGGGGACGAGGCCAGGAGGCTCAAGATCGCGCGGCGGTTCGGCTCCGCGATGATGTCGAACACAGATTCCACGCTTTTATTATACTCCATAGAGTATATACTTGTCAAGGTATATAAAGGCCGGATGAGCAGGGCCGCCCCAGAATCGCGCCGGCATGAGTCTTGCTCACACCTTATATGCTGACAGGAGTAACACATGGAGCCGCGCGACGACACCGCCCAAATCGTGGCCGCCGGGCTGCTCTCGGGTACGGCGTTCCTGGTGGAGCACTGGGTGGACCAGATGCTCTGGCCGGATGGCTACAGCGACATGAAGCTGCTCGGCCTGGCCGTCACCCGCCAGCGCCCCCACTACCTGGCCGTCGGCGTGCCCTGGCACCTGCTCAATTCCATCGCCTTCGCCTGGGCCTACGCGCGCTGGGCCGGCCCCCGCCTGCCGGGCCCCGGCTGGCTGCGCGGGCTGCTCCTGGCCGTGATCGAAAATAATGTCCTCTGGTTTACGCTCATCCCCGTTGCGAACCGGCTCCACCCGGCCATCCAGGATGGCACGATGCCGCCCATCCGCCGCGGGGGGATCGATTGGGTCGTGGGCAACCTGCGGCACATCGCCCTCGGGCTGGTGCTGGGCGGGTGCTGTCCCCTGGCCCCGCGGCGCTAGCTTCCCAGAGCATCGTCAACAGCAGCGGGGTAGACAACAAAACAGCCGCCGGATCCGGCGGCTGTCCTGGCGGGCGCCCCGATGGTTACTCGTCGTCGGCGTCGGCGGCGCCATTGGCCTGGCGCCCGGCGCCGGGCGGATGCACGGCCAGTGCGCCGGTGGGCATGCCCAGCGCTTCGTCGAGCAGTTGGCCGGCGTGCGTGGCGGCCGCGCCATGCTTGTCGGCCGGGTCGCCGTCGGCCGGGATGCGCGCGATACTGGCCACCCCATCCGTCTCGCGCATATGCATGATCTGGACCCCCTGGGCGGGCCGGCGCAAGACGCTCACCGCCGTGGCGAACATGCGGATGACCAGGCCCTTGTTGCTGATGACCACGAGATCGTCGTTCGGATCGACGACCCGGGCCATGGCGACCAGCCCACTCCGGTCGGTGAGCGCGATCGCACGCACCCCGCCACCAGCCCGGCCCTGGATCGGGAACTCATCCAGGGGCGTGCGCTTGCCGACCCCGCGGTCGGTGCAGACCAGCAGATGGCAGCCGGGCACCACGACGTCAAAGCCGATCACGTAGTCTTTCGGGTCCAGCCGGATGGCGTTCACGCCGGTGGCGTCACGGCCCATCGGGCGAACCTCTTCTTCCTTGAAGCGGATCCCCTGCCCCTGGCGCGTAATCAGCAGCAAGGTGCCGTCGCCGTGGGTGACCCGGGCGCCCGCCAGCTCGTCGCCTTCCTCCAGGTTCAGGGCGATGATCCCGCTGGACAGGACATGGCTGTAGGCTTCCAGGGGCGTCCGCTTGATTTTGCCCTGCTTGGTGGCCATGACCAGGTAGCCCGCGACCTCGAAATCGGCCACGGAGACCATCTCGGTCACGCGCTCGTTGGGCTGGAGGTTGATCAGGTTGACCAGGGGCAGCCCTTTGGCCTGCCGGGTGGCATCGGGGACTTCGTGCGCGCGCAGGGTAAAGACGCGCCCTTTGTTGGTCAAGAAGAGCAGGCTGTCGAGCGTATTGCAGGTGATCATATGCTGCACCGCGTCCATCTCGCGGGTGACAATGCCCGTCACCCCGCGGCCGCCGCGATTCTGGCGCTTATACGTATCGTGCGGCAGACGCTTAATGTAGCCCTTATCGGTGAGGGTGACCAGCACCCGAATCTCGGGGATCAGGTCGTCCTCGTTGAAATCGCCGGTGGCCTCGGCGATGATCCGGGTCCGGCGCACGTCGCCGAACTTCTCCTTGAGGCTGATCAGATCCTGCTTGATCAGCGTGTAGATCTTGGCTGGGTGAGCGAGTAAGTCCTCGAAATAGTTGATCTGCTTGATGATCTCGGCCAGCTCGTCTTCGACTTTTTTCCGCTCCATGGCCGCCAGCCGGGCCAGGCGCATATCGAGGATGGCGTTGGCCTGGATCTCCGTCAGCTTGAACTGGGTGCGCAGGTTGTTGCGCGCTGACTCGACGGTGCGGCTGTTGCGGATCGTGGTGATGACCGCGTCCAGGTTGTCCAAGGCGATCTGCAGGCCTTCGAGGACATGCGCGCGGTCACGGGCCCGCTTCAGCTCGTAGCGCGTGCGCCGGGTGATGACTTCATGCCGCCACTCGATATGATGCTGGAGCATGCGCTTGAGGGTCAGGACGCGGGGCTCCTGGCCATCGACCAGGGCGAGCATGTTGGCGCCGAAGGTGCTCTGCATGCTGGTGTACTTAAAGAGCTGATTGAGGACCTTCTTCGGTTGGGCCTCGCGCTTCAGTTCGATGACCAGGCGCATCCCGGAACGGTCGGACTCGTCGCGCACCAGGGAAGCGCCGTCGAGCTTGTCGCTGTTGATCAGATCGGCGATCTTCTCGGCCAGGGTCGCCTTGTTCACCTGGTAGGGCAGTTCGGTGACGATGATATTGAAGCGGTTGGCGCGGCCCTCCTCGATATAGGCCTTCGCGCGCATGATAATGCGGCCGCGCCCGGTGCTGTACGCCGACTGAATCCCCTCCCGGCCCATGATCAGGCCCCCGGTCGGGAAGTCGGGGCCGGGGACGATCTCCATCAGCTCTTCAATACTGGCGTCGGGGTTCTCGATCAGCAGGGCGGCGGCATCGCAGATCTCGTGGAGATTGTGTGGCGGGATATTGGTGGCCATGCCGACGGCGATCCCGGCGCTGCCGTTCAGCAGCAGGTTCGGCAGCCGGGCGGGGAGAACCGCGGGCTCTTTCAGCGAGCCGTCAAAATTCTCGGTCCAATCAATCGTGTCCTTGTCCAGGTCGGTGAGCATCTCTTCCGCGATGTGCGTCAGGCGTGCCTCGGTATTGTGGTTCACGAAGCCGTTCGCCACGAAAGAGTGGCAGGCGCTGTCCACGCGCAGCGAGTAAACCCGCTGGGCGCCCGCATCCTCGACGCTGGTTACCTGCTCAAAGAGATAGTTGGGAGCTGCCAGCTTCTCGATATAGATAAAATCCGCAGCCGGCAGGGCTTCCGCCAGCCGCGGCAATACCGCTGTCAGCCGGTCGGTGCGGTCGAAATTGTTCTTGGCCAGCCAGTTGCGGTGGCCCCGCTGCCCATGGGCGCGTACATACCCGGCCAGGTAGGGCACAAAATCGGTCTTCGACAGAGCACGACCCGTATTGAGCCCCAGGACGACCGCGAGCGCCCCCTGTTTCCCGGCGGAGACAAAGCCGATTTTGTGGGCAAAAGCGGCGAGATTCACGCGCCCGGTGATGCAGACGCGATGCAGATCTTTCGGCGCTTCGTACCAGAGGGCGGAGACGATGCCAAAGCGCAGCAGCAGCGTCTGCACCTCCCGGAGCATGGCCCGGTTGCGGGCGCAGAGGTTCACGCGGAGCAGGCTGTGGCCGGATCGCTCCACCGCGCCGTCGCCCTCAAACTGACCGCGCAGGAACGCCGCGACCACTATCTGAGGTGAGCGCAGAATCACATCCGGGATGTGCCGTTCGGCCGAACGCCCCACCAGGCCCAGGCGCCGCAGGAACGCGATCACCTGCGTGCTGACGATCTGGATCTGGAGAAAGCGCTTTTTGCCGTAACCGACCGGCGCGCGCTCGAATATGTGCAACCGGCAGGTCGGGAACACCCGCGCCCAGGCTTGCATAAAAGCATCGGCAAAGTCACCGGGCGTGTTGGTAAACTCAATCACCTTGTCGCGGAAGGTGCCTTCCGCGAGCAGGGCACCCATTAAGAACGCGAGATCGTCATTCAGGAAGGCCGGGAGCGTATGGCGCTCCGTCCGCGACGTTTCGGGAATCTCCGGATAGAAAGGTCGGAGATCCACCGGCTGCTCCGGCCACAGAGCCGCGCTGCGATCTAGGACCAGATAGTCGCCCGCTTTAATTTGGTCAATCGTCTTCCAAACCAGCAGAGGGCGGCCATCGTCGGCACTCGGCACGGTGGTGAGTAACGGGTGATTCGTGGTGCCCGTTATCTCATAGCCGCGTTGGGTGCGTACCCGCCGGGTCGGAAACACGCCGCAATCCCACCACTTGCTGGCGGTATGCAGCGCGCCATCTTTGGACAAGACCCGTAAACAGATGTCCTCGGACCCCTCGGGCGCGACCTGGGCAATCGGCAGCAGCCCGTGATCGGTGACGACGAGCGTGTCGCCGGTAACGCAGTAGCGCATCGCGGCTGGGCTATCGCCGTCGACACTGCCGAAGTTGCCCTGGCCGTCGACCAGGCGGTAACGCAGGCTGAAATCCTGGGCCATGCGGACCATGGTGTCGTACACGGCCGTGTCGCCGTGCGGATGGTACTTGCCCAGCACTTCGCCGACGATGCGGGCGCTCTTCTTGTACGGGGTGGTCGGGTGCAGCCCCATCTCACTCATCGCATAGAGGATGCGGCGCTGGACCGGCTTGAGCCCGTCGCGCACGTCGGGCAGGGCCCGCGCCACGATGACGCTCATCGCATAGTCGAGGTACGCGCTGCGCATCTCGTTATCGAGATTGATTGGTTTTACCAGGCCAATTTCCATCGGTCCTCCTGCGTCAGGCTATTTCGCGAGTGTCGACCCTCTATTATACCCGAAAAAGGGGCTAAAAGCCAGGAATCAGGCAGGATTTTGGAACTGGTGTTCTAGCGATCCCCCATCCGGTACCATGGTCCCGCCCCGCTAAAGTGCTATTGACATTGGCGAATCTAGTGCCTATACTTTATGTAGAGTAGCCCGGTGGGTTACCCAACATCCTCCGGGGCCGGTAAGTGGCGCGGCCGGTCCCGCACCCGGCGGCGCCGCAGCCGCTCCCGACACCGCAGCTACGCCGGAGGAGTCACGGTACTCCCCCGTAGCCACGATCCACTAGACGAAGCTGGGAGACGAAAATTATGTTGCGCAAACACGCCGCGTGGAGCGGCATTATCCTGCTGTTGGCCGCCGGGCTGGGGGGGTCCGGCGTGGTGCAGGCTGATCCGGTGTCCCCCGCCGCCCAGGCCCCGCCCCCGAACCTGGCCGCGGTCGTGCCGAGCGCGGTGCGCGACGGCTCGGCGCAGCGCATCGGGCCCCACCCGGGCACCGCCCCGCTGCATCTGCTCTTCACGCTGCCGCTGCGCGATCTGGCCGGGCTCGACGCCTTCATGGCCGACGTCAGCAACCCCCAGAGCGCCCGGTATGGGCAGTACCTGACCCTCGACGAGGCCAACGCGCGGTTCAATCCGACCGTGGCCGACGAGCAGCGGGTGGTCAGCTGGCTGCGGGCCCATGGGATCACCGACCTGGAAACCGCGGTGAACCACCTGTATGTCTCCGCCCGCGGCAGCACCGCGGCTTTCGAGGCGCTGCTGGGGCTCCAGATCGACGAATACCAGGTGCCCGGGAAGACCTTCTATGGTCCCGATCGCCCGCCGACCCTGCCGGCCGGCGTGGCGTCGAGCGTGGCCTGGGTGGTGGGCCTGTCGAACGAAGCCCGCTTCCGCATGGACAATAACGGCACCGCGCACGGCAGTGCCCCGTACTATCCCCAGGATCTGGCCAATGCCTACGACGTCAATCCCCTCTGGAGCGCGGGGTACACCGGTAGCGGCAACGGCATCGGCATCGTCCTCTGGGGCGGCGCGCCCAGCGACAGCACCCTGAACACCTGGGCGGCGCAGACCGGCGCGGCCGTCGCCACCCGGGCCAACGGCCGGCTCACGCTGACGTCGATCAACGGCGGCAGCACGTGCGCGGATGTCGGCGAGGCCGGCCTCGACATCGAGGCGGCCGGGGCGATCGCCTACCAGGCGCCGATCCATTACTATGTCGGCCCGGTGGTCGGCGGCTGCGGCAGCACGGAGCAGCCCGACCTCGCCTCGCTGCCGATGGCCGAGAACCAGGCCGCCGTCGACGGCAACCGCCAGATCAACAACTCCTGGTCGTCCGACGAAACCTCCACGGTGTACCAGGCCTTCGAGGGCACCCTGCACTCGAACTCGACCACCGGGCATACCTTTGTCTTCTCCAGCGGCGACTCCGGCTCCGCCTCGCCTTTCCCGCCCTACACTGACCCGCACCCCGTCTACCC
>DATGEF010000643.1:0-10152 GCA_035310405.1 Chloroflexia bacterium
GGCGTGGCGCTCGGGCCGACCGTGTTGGTCGGGCGCGCCGTCGCCGTGCTGCTCGGGGCCACCGTGCGGGTCGCCGTGCTGCCGGGCGGCACGGTGCTGGTTACCGTGGCGGTGTTGAGCGGCGGCGCCGTTGCCGTGCGCGTGGCCGTGCTGGTCGGCGGCAGCGTGCTGGTGGCCGTCGGCGTGGCGGTGGTACACGGCACCACCGGCGGCAGCTGCTCGCTGGTCGTCGTCGTCGTCGAGCTCGTGTTCAGCCCGTTGGTCACCAGCACCCGCCCGTCGGGCAGGGTGCCCTGCGCGTGGCCCGCGCGGGGCGTCTGCATGGTGGGGCCGGCGCTCCAAGTGTTGCTGGCGATGTCGTAGATGTGCGTGGTTGCCACGGCGACGAACGTGGTATCCGCGCCGTCGGTGGCCAGCAGCTTGCCGGCCCCGTAGGGCGAGATGGCCCCGTAGTTACCGTGCCCGCCGGTGCCGGCGGAGGCCAGGGTGGTCCAGCTGTTAGTCCCTGGGTTGTAGGCGAGCAACGTGTCGATCGCCGTGAAGCTGCCGGTGGTCGCGCCGCCGAAGACATAGACCAGGCCGTTGGCCGTGGTGGCGTAGGTGTTGGTGCGCCCGCCCGTATCGGGGATCTGCGGGCCGGTGGACCAGGTACCGGCGGCGATGTCGTAGATGTAGGTGGAGCGCACGGGGACGGTGAAGTCGTCGCCGCCGATCACATAGAACTTGCCATTGAGCACGGCGCCGGCGGCAGCCTCGACCCCGGCGGGCAAGGACGCGCCGTAGGTCCAGGTGTTGGAGGCGATGTCATAGATTTCCAGGGTCGTGGTGACCGTGGTGCCGCCGAGGAAGCCGGCGGCGACGAAGACCTTGCCGTTGCCGGCGCCGACCGCGCTCTCACCGGCGGCGAGGGGCGGGGCGGCGGCCAGGGACCAGGTGTTGAGGGTCGGGTTGAAGCGGGCCATCTAGGCCGGGACGGGGGTGCTGGCGGCGTTGAGGCCCCCGGGCACATACAGGTTATTGTCGGAGCCGAGCGCGGCCTGGATGGCATACTGGCCGGGCGTGAGGCTGGGGGCGGCCTGCCAGCTCTGCGGCGCGCCGCAGCCGGGGGTCGCCGTCGCGGTGCCGGTGTTGGCCGGCGTGCTGGTGACGGTGACCGTGGGGGTGTTGGTCGGCGTGTTGGTGACGGTGACCGTGCGGGTGGCCGTGCCGGTGGCCGTGCCGGTGGGCGTGGGGCTGAAGCAGGAGCTCGTCAGGGTGTAATTCAGTTGGAGCCCGGCCGTGATCGGCGGGTTGGCCGTGTTGCACTTGTACTGGGTGCTGTTGCTGCCGGTGTCGCGCTGCACGCCGATCGTCTCGCTGGCCGTGTCGGTGATACCCGGCCCGTAGACCACGCTGAAGTTGGGCGAGCCTTGCGTCAACACCACCTCGTAGTTCTCGGCGGTGTTGGTGTTGTAGAGGTTGGTGCGCCACTCGATGTAGAGGGTGGAGCCGACCGTTCTGGTGAAGATGCCGCAGCCGGTGCAGGTCGAGGTGGCGCACGGGGCGGTGCATTGGTCGTCCCAGTAGGGCAGGATAGGGAAGTTAAGGGTAGCGGTGGGCAGGCAGACGTTGGTGAAGGCGTCGTTGTTGGCGACGAAGGCCATGCCGCCGTTGGAGCCGACGATGGCGGTGTTGTAGATCTGGTTGTAGAAGGTCACCGGGAAGGGCAGGGTGATCGTCGTCGAGCAATCGTCGCAGTGGTTGCCTGTATCGGTCGTGCCAGTGATGATCGCCCCCGCGCTCACGCTGATGTTGTAGCTCAGCGTGCAGGCCGTGGCCGTCGCCGTCGCGGTAGCGGTGGAGGTCGGGACCACTGTGTTGGTCGGGGTGGCGGTGCCCTGCGCGGGGATGACGTAGAGCGGGGCGTTGACGGTCTGGCCGCTGGCGCCGACGATCGCCGCCTCGTGGATGCCCACGGTGAGGCCCGCGGCCGAGAGCGTAGCCGAGCCGGAGCCACTGCCGTTGGTGCAGGGCGTGCAGGTGCCCTGGCTCACCCCGTCAATGTAGATCGTGCCGTTCTGGTTCGGCAGCAGCCGGTCGAACAGGAAGATGAAATTCGTGGCCAGTGTGGTGATGTTCGCCGGCGCGTTGATCGCGCTGGGCGCGTTGACCGCGTTGCTGTCCTCCTGGATGGCGCCGCGGCCCACCCGGCCGCTGCTGGCCCCGGTGAAGACGCAGAGCGCTTGGCCCGACCCGGCCCCGAAGTTGAGGAACACGCCGACGGCCCCGTTGGCCGTCGCGGGCACGGAGCCGGTGGCGCAGCCGGTGATGTTGACCGTCTCGCCGGCCTGGAAGCCCTCACCGACTATGCCAATCACCCCGCCGGTGGCGGGAATAATGGGCCGGTCGACCAGGACGCGGGCCAGGTTGGAGTCGCCCTGGGGCGGGGTGCCGGCGTCGGCGCGCTCTTCCACGCTGGCCCCGGACTCGAAGCCGGTGGTGGTCGAAATCGCGGTGTAGATCGCCGCGGTGTCGCCGCTGTTGGCCGGGGTGATCTGCACGAAGAAGCGCCCATTGGCGCTGGTGGCGGCATTGCCGAGGAAAACGCCGTTGCGGTAGAGGCTGACGGTGGTGGTGGTGTTAGGTGCCCAGCGCCAGCCGTAGGCATAGAAGCTACCGCTCGCGGTCTCGTTGACGGCATGGGGGGCGGCGGCGTAGCCGGGCACATAGGGGGCGGCGTCCAGTACCTGGGCCACCGTGCCGGCGCGCTTACCGCTGGTCGCGCCGATGCCTTCGAGGGTCAGATAGCCCAGGCCGGCGCCGGTGTTGATGCCGACGGCCACAACGCCGTTGGCGTTGGCGGCGAAGCTGCCGGCCAGGGCGCCGTTGATGTAATAGTTCACGGTTTCGGCCGGGGTAAAGCTGGACAAGAGGGTGCCGATGGCCCCGGTGGTCGTCTGGCTGATGACGTCAGGGCTGGCGTCCATGAAGGCGTTCTGGGTGCCGATGGCCCCACCATTGGGCAGGGCGCGGGAGAGGCCGCCAAAGGGCGCGGATTTGCTGTTCTGGGGGGCGATGGGCACCGCGACGGGGCGGATGCCGAGCTGGCCCAGGTCGACGACATGGTCGTCGAGCAGGTTGGTGATCGTGGCCGGCGCCTGCGCGGGGTTGGGAGGCGCGGGATGCAGCGGGTTGGCGATCAGGATGGGCACGAGAGGGGCGGGGCCCCCGCTGGGCCCCGCCCCGTTGCTGGGCGAGGCGGCGCGGCTGCTGCCGCTCAGGCCGACCAGCAGGGCCAGGGCGCCGAGGGCCAGCAGTAGCGCGACGAGATTGCGTCTGTTCATCTGAGAAGGTCCTTTCCGGAAGAAGCGCGATGTCAGTACGGTAGATAGGTCGAGCCGCCTGGCCGGTGCCGGCTGCGGCAGTGGCTCCGCAGGGGGGGAACGCGACACGACGGCGTGATGGGGGCGGGGAGTAGCGCGGCGGGCCTCCGGGCACCTCCTTTAGCGGACGGCAGGTGTAGCGTGCCGAACCCGGGCCCAAATTTGGGTTCAGGTATAGCCCATTATAGGGGTCCCTATTCGATTTGTCAACTGCGGTAAACGGCCAGGTAGGCGTGAGAGGCCTGTTTACCTGGCCGGCACCCGCCTGGTCAGGCATGATTTGGCTCTCTAATCCGCCATAAGGTCCGGTAAGGTGGGGCGGGGGCGAGACGCCCCAGGTCCCGGCCGCAGCTGCGGCCGGGACCTGGGGCCTGGGGGCGGGGGCGCCGATCGGCGCCCCCGCCGGGTCGACGTTACGGGTGGTCGGAGTTGGACGGGCCGGAGGTGGTCGCCGGGCCGCAGACCACCCCACTGGTGACCGACAGGTAGACGATCTTGGCGATCTGGCCGCGGGTGGCATCGTTGTACTGGCGGAAGTACGGGCGGTTGGTGCCGTCGCAGGGCTCGCCCGGGCCGCCGCAGTTGTAGCCCGAGATGATCCCGTGGCAGTAGGCTGTCTCCACGAACTCGTAGAACGCCGTGCCGGACAGGACGTCCTCGAAGCTGCCGGTGGCCGGGTTGCGCAGCGCCCAGCCGGCGGCCACGACGTCGATCTTGGAGAGTTGGCCGCGGGTGACGTTAGCGTAGGGCCGGAAGTAGGGGCGGTTGGCGCTATCGCAGGGCTCGCCCGGCCCGCCGCAGTTGTAGCCGCTGACGATATTGTCGGCGGCGGCGGTCTCGATGACGCTGAAGAAGGGGTTGCTCGGCGGCACGTCGGTGAAGGTAAAGTTACCGGCGGGCGGGGTGACGATGGTTTTGTTGAAGCCGAGCACGACGATCTTAACCATCTGGCTACGCGTCGTATTGTTATAGGGGCGGAAGCTGAAGGTGCCGTCGCTGTTGCGGTAGCCGGAGATCACGCCGTGGCAGGCCAGGTAGAGCACCGGCGTGTAGAAGTAGTCCGTCGGATGCACGTCGTCGAAGCTGAGCGTGCAGGGCGTGGCGCTCGGGCCGACCGTGTTGGTCGGGCGCGCCGTCGCCGTGCTGCTCGGGGCCACCGTGCTGCTCGGGGCCACCGTGCGGGTCGCCGTGCTGCCGGGCGGCAGGGTACTGGTTACCGTGGCGGTGTTGACCGGCGGCGCCGTGCTGGTGGCGGTGCTGCCGGGCGGCAGGGTACTGGTTACCGTGGCGGTGTTGACCGGCGGCGCCGTCGCCGTGCTGGTGGCCGTTGGCGTGGTGCAGGGCGCGCTGGGCAGGTTGGAGACCTGCACCGTGTTTAGGTAGGTGGTGCCGTCGACCCCGCCCTCGACCATCAGCTTGCCGCCGGCCAGCCCGCCGGACGGGGCGGCGGCCTTCGTCACCACCGGGTTGCCGTAGGTCCAGCTATTGCCGGCGATATTGTAGATCTCCACCGACTGCGCCAGCGGCACGCCGGTGAAGAAGGTCGCGTCCCCGCCCATGACCGCAAAGATCATGCTGCCATCCGGGGACGGCATCAATTCTTCGCTGGTGCGCGCGGTCTGCAACGGCGCCAGCGTCGTCCAGGTGTTGCCCACCAGATCATAGCGATACAGCGTGTTGACGGTCACCGTGGTGATGCCGCCGGCGTAGTAGGCATAGGTGCCCACGCGAGTCGCCCGGCCATAGGTGTTCGCGGCGGGCATGGACGCCCCGGTCGACCAGGAGTTGCCGGCGATGTCGTAGATCGAGGTCGTGGCCTGGGGCCCTGGGTTGCCGCCGAAGACATAGATCTTGTTGTTATAGGCGACTTCTTGGCCGCTCTGCGGGGCCGGCAGCGCCGCGCCGGTGCTCCAGGTGTTGCTGGCGATGTCGTAGATGGCGTTCTCGGTGATGTGGCTGCCGATATAGCCGCCGGGGACGTAGATCTTGCCGTTCCAGTACGCGCCCTGGATGTTGGACTTGCCGGTCGGCATATTGGCGAGCTGGGTCCACGTCTGGGTGGCGGGGTCCCAGCGCCAGAGATCGTTCAGGTATTGGGCGCTCGCGTTGGAGCCGCCGTAGACGTAGACGTAGGTGCCGTCGGTGGTGCCGCCGGAGCGATAGCGGACCGGCGGGCCGACCGTCGAGGTGGCCCAGGGGCCGGGCGTGCCGACGGGGCCGCCGCACGTGGGCGTGGCCGTGACCGTCGCGGTGCCGGCGGGGGTGGCCGTGCGGGTGGCCGTGCCGGTCGCCGTGCCGGTGCCGGTGGCCGTGCCGGTGGCCGTGGCGATCGGCGTGGGCGTGGCGCAGGCGGTCGACTGGGTGAAGTTCAGCTGTAGGCCGGATGTGATCGGCGGATTGGCCGTATTGCACTTGTACTGGGTGAAGGAGCCGGTCGGGCTTTGCTGCACGCCGATCGTCTCGCTCGCGGTATCGGTGAGCGGGCTGCCGTAGACGACGCTGAAGTTCGGCGAGCCCTGGGTGAGCACCACTTCGTACTCTTCGGCCTGGCCGGTGTTGGCAAACAGCACCGTGTGGTAGTCGATATAGAGGCTGCTGCCGACTGTGGCGGTAAAGATCCCGCAGCCGTTGGCGAAGGCGCTGCAGCCGGGCAGGCCGGTGCTGGTTTCCTGGTCGTCCCAGTAGGGGAAGATCTGGAAGGTGGCGGTGGCAGCGGGCAAACAGGCATTAGTAAAGGCGTTGTTGGGCGTGCCGAAGCTCAAGGTGCCGTTGGAGCCGACTTGCGCGCTGGTGAAGGTCTGGCCGTAGAGCTGCACGGGGAAGGGCAAGGGAATCGTCGTCGAGCAGTCGTCGCAGTGGTTGCCCGTGTCGTTGGTGCCGGTGATAATCGACCCCGCGCTCACGCTGACGCTGTAGCTCGGCGGGCAGGCCGTGGCCGTCGGGGTGGGCGTGCCGCCGCCGGTGTTGATGCCGACCAGGCGGTAGACAAAGTCCCCGGTCGAGGTGGGAATACAGACCGTCTTCACGCCCCAATTGGTGCAACTGGTGCCGAAGCCCCCCCCGGGGTTGCGCCAGGCCGCGGGGTTATTGGCGATCACGGTGCGATCCGTCCAGCCCCACTCGCCGCCCGGCGTGAAATTCATCACCGCCTGCACGGAGACCCAGTAGTTCTGCCCGCCGGGCAGCACCGCCGGGGTGCCCAGGGTAATCACGAAATCGGTCGGGCCGCCGGTGTAGGTCTCCGCCGTGCCGGTATAAACTGGCGTCGCCGGCAAGGTGCCCATATTGGTGTAGAAGAAGACGTTAAAGCTGGCCGCCGGGCCGGGCCCATTAAAGTAGACGCCCTGCGCATCGACTTCGTTCACGGTCCAGGTCTGCGTGACCGGGACCGTGAAATCGTCGCCCCCCTGGCTGTTAAAGGCGGCGTTGGCCGCCTCAAACTGCTGAGAGACCGTCGAGTTCGTGCCCGGGCTATTATACTGATCGTAGAGGATCACGTTGGGCGCGTTGGGCGCGGCGAGCGTCTGCGCGCTCGGCGGGCTGGTGCTGTGGTGGCTGACGACGATCCCCGGATTCACCACCGGGTGGTCGCTAGGGGGCGGCGGGGCGCTGGCCGGGGGGGCGGCGCGGGTCAGCCCGCCCGCGCCGATCAGCAGCGCGAGCGCGCCACAGGCCATGAGCCAATAGAGGATGCTTCTGCGGGTCATGAGATCGTTCCTTTCTGAATAGACTGCCTGAATAGATTAGTCGAATTGCGCCGATTGCGTAGTATCGTGCGCCCCGGGCGCATCGCGCCGGCTACGATACGCCACGTGCTGCGGGTGGGCCATGAGTCGGTAGAGATACAGCAAGTCGCGTGCCGTCCGGCGCTGATCTCCGGCCTCCCCGTCCCGCTTGACCGCCTTTCCGCTGCTCTGGTACAATGAGGCGGGCGGGCCGGCCGCGGTGGTTGGACGGCCCATTCCGGAGAAAGCGGGACCTGTATGACACGCCATTCGCCGGGCACGGTGCGATTTCGATATTTCCTGCGCGGGCCCGGCCGGCGCGCGGCGCGGCCCGGGCCGGGTGGCGCCGCGTGGGACCCCCCGGCGTGGTGAGGGCGGGCCACTCCTTGCTGCCCTGGGCGCGCCACGCCGACGAGCCGGATCCCGCGGTGCGGCCCCTGGCGCCGGCGGATGTGCCGGCCCTACGGCTGCCCTGGCACAGCCGCTTCAGCCCGGCCAGTCTCACGGCCCACCTGGGGCAGTATCCCGGCGCGGGCTGGCTGGCCCCGGCGAGCGGCGAGTACCTGGTGGCCGAGCCCTGGCGCCGCCGCGACGAGATCACCGCCATCCTGGAGATCCAGGCCCGGCGGGCACGGGGCGCCCTGCTCCGCGCGGTCGTGGCGGCCTGCCGGGCGGCGGGCGACCGCGTGCTCCTCCTGCCCGATGGCGAGTGGGCCAGCCATGCCGCGCTGTATGCCGCCCAGGGCTTCGTGCGCCTGGAGCGGGTCCTGTATTACCAGCTGAGCGGGATGATCGGCCCGCCCGCCGTCACCCGGCCGCTGCCGCCGCTGGAATTCGCGCCGCTGACCGCGCATAACCTGGCCACCGTGATCGCTGTGGACCATGCCGCCTTCCCCTGGCTCTGGTGGAATGCGGATAGCGAGTTTCGGGTCTACCGCCAGCAGGCCGGCGTCCAGATCTGGCTCGGCTGGACGGCCGGGGTCCCGGTGGCCTACGCCGGCTTTACCGTCCTCGAGCGCTGGGGCCACCTCGATCGCCTGGCCGTCGCCCCCGCCTGGCACGGCCGGGGCTACGGCGCGGCCATGCTCGCCTATGTGCTCGGCCGCATGGCCGCCCTCGGCGTCACCCGGGTGACGCTCAGCACGCAGGAAACCAACCTCTCCTCCCAACGCCTCTATCGCGGCTTCGGCTTCCGCCCGACCGCCGAGGCCGCCGACATCTACGGCCGGTGGCTGGGCGAGTAGGCAGAGAGACGAGTAGGCAGTAGGCAGTAGGCAGAGGGACGAGTAGGCAGTAGGCAGTAGGCAGTAGGCAGTAAGACGAGTCGACGTAGGCAGGGGGACGAGTCGATAGGCGGTGGGCGGTGGGCGGGAGGGCGGTGAGTGACTGGTGACGAGGCAGTGCCCGATAGCCGACGCGTTAGTGCGGTGGGAAGGAGTTAGCGGTCCTATGGGTGGGCGGAATTATCGGGATTTGCTGGCCTGGCAAAAGGCGATGGATCTGGTCGAGATGGTGTATGCTGCTACCCGGGCCTGGTCGAAAGAGGAGTTATATGGCCTGACCAATCAGATCCGGCGGGCGGCGGTGTCTGTGCCTTCAAATATCGCCGAAGGTCAAGGGCGGAGCTCAAGCAAAGAGTTCGCCCATCATCTCCACATTGCCTATGGCTCATTACGGGAGGTCGAAACGCAGGCGCTGATCGGCGCGCGCCTAGCCTATTTGCCCGCGGATAATACCGCGCAGTTGCTCGCGGCGACGGGTGAAGTCGGCCGCCTAATCAACGGTCTCGTGAGCTCACTGGTATCCAACGGTCATGCGTAACCAACAGCCGCCGACCGCTTCCGGGCAGCGTAGCAGGCCGGGCAGTGGCGCAACACACTGCCTACTGCCTACTGCCTACTGCCTACTACCCAAGGCAGCGCAGCAGGCGAGGCAGTGTCGTACCACACACTGCCTACTGCCTACTGCCTACTGCCTACTGAGGAGCCAAGCATGCGCGTATTGATGCTATCCTGGGAATGGCCGCCGAACATGGTGGGCGGGTTGGGCAAGCACGTGGTGGAGCTGCTGCCTGAGCTGGTGGACGAGGATGTGGAGGTTCACCTGGTGACGCCGCGCCTGAAGGGCGATATCCACGACGACGCGATCATCGCGGCCGCCACCGGCGCGCCGGCGGCCAACGGCAGCCACTTCTACCGGGTCGACCCCTTCCCCTACCAGGCCGGCAACTTCTACACCAATACGGTGCAGACCAATGTCATGCTCGAAGCGGCGTGCCAGCAGATCGTCGACCAAAAGGGACCGTTCGACCTGATCCATGCCCACGACTGGCTAGTGGCCTTCGCCGCTATCGCCGTCAAGCACTCGCGGCGGCTGCCGCTGCTGGCGACGATCCATGCGACCGAAATGGGCCGCAACCAGGGCCATTTGGGCGAAGAGATGCAGCGCGATATCCATATGGCCGAGTGGCGCCTGGTCTACGAAAGCTGGCGCACGATCGCCTGTAGCCAGTATATGGCCTGGGAGGTCCGCACCTATTTCGACGCCCCCGCCGCAAAGATCGACGTCATCCCCAACGGCGTCGACCCCCGGCCGTTCGATCGCCTGACCGGGCAGGACCTGCGCTGGTTCCGCAACAGCCTGGCCACCCCCCACCAGAAAATCGTCTTCTATGTGGGGCGGCTGGTCTGGGAAAAAGGCCTGCAAGTGCTGGTCGACGCCGCGCCCCAGATCGTCTCGATCTATCCCGACGTGCGCTTTATCGTGGCGGGCGGCGGCGACTTCCGCTTCGAGCTCCAGCGCCGCGCGGAGGAGCGCGGCGTCGGCGGCTGGTTCTTCTTCCCCGGCCGTATCTCGGACGACGACCGGGACCGGCTCTACAAAGTGGCCGATTGTGCCGTCTTCCCCAGCCTTTACGAGCCCTTCGGCATCGTTGCCCTGGAGGCGATGGCGGCGGGCTGCCCCGTCGTGGTTAGCGACACCGGCGGGCTGAGCGAAGTGGTCACCCTGCATGAGAATGGGTTGAAAGTGCATCCCAATGATCCCGGCTCGTTGGCCTGGGGCAT
>DATGEF010000644.1:0-2318 GCA_035310405.1 Chloroflexia bacterium
CGTGCTGGGCGACGAGGCGAACCTGGTCTGGCACCGCCAGTGCCTGGCGCAGAATGGGGCCGAGCTTTACCGCTGGGCCGTCGACTCCACGCGCCGGGCGCAGGCCCGGGGTAAGGTCGGCAAGCCGGGCGCCTATTTCACGAGCCTTTTGCGGCGCCGGGGCCGGCCCGTCCCGGCCGGCCCCGATCCCCTGGCCGCCGCGCCGGTGCCGGAAGCGGCCCCGCCGCCAACCCCCCTGGCCCCGGCCGCCGTCGTGGCCGAGCCGCCGGTCGGGCCAGCGGTTCGGGCCGCCGGCTTGAGCGAAGCCGACTGCGGCCGCGTCTGGCAGGCCGCCCTGGTGTATATGCGGACCGGCTTGCCGGCAGACGACTACAGCCGTATCCTGCGCTATGCCGTGCTGCTGGAGCTCGACCCGGCGAGCGGCTGGGCGCTGATCGGCCTGCCGACCGATTACATGCGCGAGCAGGTCGCCGGGCGGCTGGCCGGCGCGATTGCCCTGGGATTGAGCCAGATCTGCGGCGCGACCGTCCGCGTGGCCGCGGCGCTGCTGCCGGGGCAGGGGCGCCTGGCGGGCAGCATGCCCACCCTGGCCACGCGCGGGGCGCCGCCCGCCGATTGCATCGCCGACGCTACTTGACATAAATCGGGAAATAGATGGATGCTGATGCCGATCCCGGCGGAAATAGGGGAGGTGCTGCGGCAACGCCAGGATCTCGGCGTCGTCCCCGTGAATTGATCAAATCGTTGCGCGCGGGCGTACGCACACACTCTCTGGAGTCTCTGTGTTAGTCTCTGACGTAGTCTATGTTGTAGTCTATGGTAATGGTCTGACCTTTCGGTCACATGGTCTTACCTTTTTGGGCACATGGTCTGCCCTTTTGGTCACATGGTCTGCCCTTTGGACAGAGGTTCTGCCATTTTGGACACACCATCTGCCTTTTTGGGCACCTGGTCTGCCCTTTTGGGCACCTGGTCTGCCCTTTTGGGCACCTGGCCTGCCGGTTTCGACAGCTCACCTGCCGGTTTCGGCATAGGGCCGCCGCGAGGCACTCCGCACTCCGCATCCCACAAGGGGAACCCTGCGGGTTTCCGCACTCCGCACTGGATACGCGCCCGACCATCGCGGGACAGAGCCCGCTCCTACCGCCCGGGATGGCGGATTCTGGGTCAATATCACGATCGCGAGTATCGTTTCGCCCCCGCGCCACGATTCCGTACTGTAGGAGCGGGCTCCGTCCCGCGATGCTGCCTCAGGAGACTGCCCGGCCACGCCTGATTGCTGGGAATCCCCAGGGCGAGTCCCGCCCGGGCCCGCCACGGGATACGCGCCCGACCATCGCGGGACAAAGCCCGCCCGGCGCGATTTGGGATTGGCGATTTTGGATTTTGGATTGGGAGACGCGGGGCCGGTGGCTGGGGACCAAGAGCCCGCCAACTCAAAAAGATGCCGGCGGCACCGCTGCGCGAGCAACACTCAACTCCCCGGGCCGGGGGCGGGTTGCGCAGCCGAGCCGTGTTACGGGCTACATGGTTGGGTACTTTGGAGGGCGTTGTACACGATTTTGGCGATCTGCCCGCGTGTCGCCGGGTTGCCCAGGCGGAAATAAGGGCGGTTCTGGGCGTCGCAGATCTCGCCCGGCCCGCCGCAGGCATACCCGCTCACTACGCCGCGGCAGGCCGCCGTTTCGACGAAGGCATAGAAGGGACTCCCCGGCGCCACATCGGCGAAGGTCGGACTGGGGGGCATCCGTAGGGCCCAGCCGGCCGTGGCGACCGTGATCTTGGCCAGCTGGCCACGGGTGACATTAGCATACGGCCGGAAGTAGGGCCGGTGGGCGCTATCGCAGGGTTCGTTCGGCCCGCCACAGGTGTAGCCACTGACGATCTGGTCAGCCGCCGCGGTCTCGACCACGGCAAAGAAAGGCTGACTCGGCGGCACATCGGCGAAGGTGGAGTTGCCACCCGCCGGGGTCATGATCGGCCGAGCAAAGCCGAGCACGACGATCTTGACCTGCTGGGCGCGCGTGGTCTGGTTATAGGGCCGGAAGCTATACGTGCCGTCGCCGTTGGCGTAGCCCGAGATCACCCCATGGCAGGCCAGATACAGGACCGGCGTGTAGAAGTAGTCCGGCGCGTGGACGTCAGTGAAGCTGAGCGCGCAAGGCGTGGCCCGGGGGCCGACCGTATTGGTCGGCGCAGCGGGGCGGGTGGCGCTGGCCGGCGGGGGCGTGGTGGGCGGCGCCGGCGTGGTGGTCGCTATTGTGGTGGCCGTGGTGGGCGGCATAGGCGTATTCGTGGCCGGGGTGGTCGCGGTAGAT
>DATGEF010000645.1:0-2557 GCA_035310405.1 Chloroflexia bacterium
AGATTCTGGAGCTCGAACAGGTAGGGCACCGCCTGGCGAAATTGCCAGGTGTAGGCGAGCGTGTAGCCGCCCCCCAGCTCGCGGCTCTGTTCCCGGATCGCCGCCCAGAGCTCGGGCCAGGCCAGCACATAGTACGGCGCGGCCAGCAGGGTGGTGCCGAGCGCCACGATCCCGGACCACAGGAGCGGGCCGGGCGTCCGCTCCGCCGGCGGGCGCTGGAAGTGGGCCAGCACCAGGAAGAGCACGAACGAGGCAGCCGTCAGCTTGGTCGCGATAGCCAGGCCCAGGATCATACCGCCGAGCAGGTAGAATTTCCGCCCGCCGCCCTCGGCGATCCGCAGCGCGGTCCAGCAGAGGGCCACCCCGGCCAGCGTCACCGCCGTATCGACCGTGCCGAAGTGGGCCGCCTGGATCAGCAGGGCCGCGGCCGCCGTGAAGGCCGCGGCCCGCAGCCCCGCCGTGGTCCCCCAGAGCCGCCGGCCCACGAGAAAGACCAGCGGCAGCAGGAGGGTGCTGGCCACGGCGGAGTAGGCGCGGCCGATCAAGGCCACCCGCTCGGTGGCCAGCCAGTCCTGCCCGGTTAGCCAGCCGAGCAGCCACGCCGTGCCACGATCCAGATAGATCGGCAAGGAACCGTAAAAGAAAAAGTGCGGGTTGCCGTCGGGGCCCAGCCGGCGGACGACCTGGTTCAGCGCCCACTCGTCGGGGTGGAGGCTGTAGGCACCCTGATCCCAGTCCAGGTTCCAGCAGCGGGCCGCCGCGCCGAGCAGCACGACGACGCCCAGCAGCACGCGGGGATCAAGGCGCCGGGCCATCGTTCCGCAGCAGGCCCACGACCGTAAACGGCGCCGTGTAAGGGTAGGCGGCCAGGGTAAACCGCGCCGCCTCATGATAGCCGGCGCGCAGCCGCGCGGCCCCGCTCGTCAGGCCGGGCGGGGGCGCGGCCGCCCACGCCCAGCCCTCACTTTCGACGAGGGCCACCGGGGGCGCGGCCAGCGTGATCCCCCGCCAGACCTGGGCGTCCGTGTCGCGGTCGGCCCGAATCCAGGGCAGCTCGGGCGCCCAGGGCCGCGGCGGCTCGCGCTCCAGCACCCGGTAGAGCAGCGCGTCGAGGCCGGCTGTGACCAGGGGCGCGCCAGGGGGCGCATGGCGATCCACCCAGGCCCGCAACGGCGCGATACTGCCGCTATAGGGGGCGGCCGGGCCACCCAATTGGCTGATCAGGGCACTATCGGCCAGGTACTCCCCAACCCCCGTGCTGGTGTACCAACCCAGCAGCACCGCGCCCAGCGCCACGCCCAGGCCGGCTACCACCCGCCGCCCGGGCCGGGCCACCCGGAACTCCCGGCCCGTGACTACGCGCCACCCCGCTGTCGCGGCCAACACGGCCGCGATGGCCAGTAAGGGCACCGCGGCCTGGAAATGATAGCGCCCGTAGCGGGGCCACGCCGGCACACTGGCCGCCAGCACCACGCCCAGGTACGCGATCCGCGGCGGCCACGCGCCTCCCACCAGGCGGGGCGCCAGGAGCCCGCGGCCCATAGCGCCCAGGACCCCGGCGGCCAGCGGGGCATAGAAGGCCAGCAGCAGCGCCTGATCCGCGACGGGCAGCGGGCGGCCGGCGGTTTGGGCATAATCGCTCGTCAGACTATAGACGACCGTCCAGTACCAGGCCGCGCCGGCCGCACCGGCCAGGGCCAAGAGGCCGGCGGCCAGCACCAGCGGCGCCGCGAGCCCGGCCAGCAGGGCGCCCACCCCGCGATCTCGGCGATCTGGCGTTTGCAGGGCGATAGCCACCAGCAGGAAGGGCACGGTGAGCACGGCCGGCTGCTTGAGCAACATACCCACGGCCAGCAGCCCGCCGATTCCGGCGCGCCGCCAGCCGGGGAGGGGCGGACGCGTCGCGGCCGGGCCGCCGGGCCCGCCCAGGATAGCCAAGACCGCCAGGTAGACGGGGGCCAGGACGCCATCATACCAGAGATGGGTCGGCTCAAACGCCACGGCCCAGATCGCGGTCAGACTGAGCGCGACAACCCCGGCGCCCGGCCCGGCCGCGGCCGCCGCCACACGATAGGTGAGCCCGAGCGTCAGGGCGGCCAACCCCAGGATCACCAGATGCAGGCCGAGTCCGGGATCGCCCGCGCCGAGTCCCGCCAGCAGGATCGGCAGCAGGGGGGTGTGCTGATCGACCATGTCACGGTACAAGACCCAGCCCCGCCCGACCAACCACGGCAGCAAGCTCACCTCATAATCGACGAAATACGGCCAGCGCGCCTGCTGCCCGACGGCCAGGCTGCCCAGACCCAGGGCGAGGGCCGGGGCGAGGTAGACTCGCGCCCGGCTAAGGATGGACATAACGGCGTAAGACCAGGGGACTGGCCCGCCACTCCTGGTCGAGGCGCCAGCCCAGGGCGGCCAGGGCCGCTTCACAGCGGGGGCTGGGCGCGTAGGTCCCATCGACCCCGTCCCCGGCCAGGTACCAGAGCCGCTGCGCGCCCGCCACGCGCGCCTGGATCGCGGCGGGCCAGTCGGCGCTCCGCGCGGCCACGGGATCGAG
>DATGEF010000646.1:0-3270 GCA_035310405.1 Chloroflexia bacterium
CGGCAGGGGCGGGTCTGAGACCCGCCCGATACGCAGCAATCTAAGAGACAGGGACCGTTCGGGGACTTGCGGCGACCCGCCCCGTCGGGATGATCGTCAGCCCGCGCAGGCGGGCTTCGTACTCATAGCCGCGGCTTTAGCCGCTAGGCGTCCCGCCCCAGAACGCAGTAGGGCCAAGGCCCTACTGCACTTCCACCCCCGCCCCCGCCACGACTTCGCCGACGCGATAGACCAGCACATCCTGGTCGCCGAGGCGCGCGCTGAGCTCCGCATACTGGCCGGGGGGCACGGCGCCGAAGAGGCCGCCCGAGGTCTGCGGGTCGAGCAGCAAGGCCTGGAGCGGGTCGGGCAACGGGCGGTGCAGGTGGACGCGGGGCTCGGCCAGGCCGGCCGCGGGGTCCGGGGTCAGCAGATAGCCATAGTTGCGGGCCGTGCCGCCCGAGGTCTGGCCGGCGGCCGCATAGTCCCAGGCGCCGGCCAGCAGTGGGACTTCGTCGGCCTCAATCACCAGGCGCACGCCGCCCGCCCGCGCCATCTCGAAGGCGTGGCCCAGCAGGCCGAAGCCGGTAATATCGGTGGCGGCGCGGACCCCGCAGGCGCGCATCGCCTCGGACGCGGCGCGATTCAGCTGCAGCATGCTGGCGATGGCCGCGGCCAGGTCGGCCGGGCGGGCGCGGTCGGCGCGGGCCGCCGTCGTGATCACCCCGGTGCCGATCGGCTTGGTGAGCACCAGCACATCGTTCGGGGCGGCGCCCCCCTTGGTCAGCAACTGCCGGGGGTGGACCAGCCCGGTCACGGCCAGCCCGAACTTCGGCTCGCGATCCGTGACGGTGTGGCCGCCGGCCACGATCGCCCCGGCCTCCGCGACCTTGTCGGCCCCACCCTGCAGCACGGCGGCCAGGATCGCCAGATCCAGGTCCTCCGGCCAGGCGACGATGTTCAGGGCGAGCAGGGGGCGCCCGCCCATGGCATAGACGTCGCTCAGCGCGTTGGCCGCGGCGATCGCGCCGAACTGGTAGGGGTCGTCGACGATCGGCGGGAAGAAGTCGAGCGTCTGCACCAGGGCCTGCTCGTCGCTCAGCTGGTAGACCGCCGCATCATCGCTGGTCGCCAGCCCGACCAGCAAGGCCGGGTGCGTATGGATTGTCAGGTGGCGCAGCACGTGCGCCAGGTCCCCCGGACCCATCTTGCCCGCTCAGCCGGCGCAGCTCGCCAGACTGGTCAGCCGGACCCGCGCCCGTGTATCGTCCATCGCCGCTCTCCTTTCCGCCGAACTCGATTTTGGATTTTGGATTTTGGATTTTGGATTGCGTGGATTCCAATCCGCGATCGCCACCTCCCGCCCCCACGTCGTCACTGCCTGCTGCCTACTGACGACTGACGACTGACGACTGACGACTGATTCGTTACTGACCCCTGACCCCTAACCCCCGACCCCTCGTCACGGCCGCTCCGTGAGGGTGACAGGGATCTCGAGCGCCTTGCCGGCGCGGATGACGCTCAGGGTGACCCGGTCGTTGACCGCAAAGTGGGTCAGGATATTCAGTAAGGTGTTGTCGAGGTCGATGGCCTGGCCATTGATCGCCAGGATCACATCGCCGGGGCGCAGGCCCACCGTCTCTGCCGGGCTATTGGCCGTCACGTCGAGCACCACGACGCCATGGTCCAGCAGGTTGCCGTTCGCGTCGAGCAGGTTGAAATAGGAGGCCAGCGACGCCGTCACCGGCCGGCTCTGCACGCCCAGGTAGGGGCGGGCCACTTTCCCCTGGGTGATCAGCGCGCTGGTGATCGTCTTCACCGTGTTCACCGGGATGGCGAAGCCGAGGCCCTCCGCGACATCGCCCGTGCCGGTGCTGCGCACCACCGCCGTGTTGATGCCGATCACCTCCCCGCGCAGGTTGAGCAGGGGCCCGCCGGAATTGCCATGGTTGATCGCGGCGTCGGTCTGGATCAGGTTCTCCATGGTGACCCCGTTATCGCCCGGCAGGCTGCGATTGAGCCCGCTGACCACGCCCTCCGTCACGGTGTTATGGAAGTCGCCCAGGGCCGAGCCGATGGCGATCACGGTCTCGCCGGGCTTCAGCTTATCCGAGTCGCCCAGGCTGGCCACGGCCGGCATCGTCCCGTCGACCTTGAGCACGGCGAGGTCGCTGATCGGATCGGCCCCCACCAGGGTCGCCACGGCCTTGTGGCTGTCGGCGAAGATCACTTCGAGGCTCTGCTGATTGGCCACCACGTGGTTGTTGGTCGCAATATACCCGCGCGCGTCGATGATCACGCCGGTGCCGCTGGCCTCGCCGCCGAACCCGGTGCCCTGGGACTGGAGTTGGTTGAGCACGGTCACGACGGCCGGGTTCATTTTTTCGACGACGCGCACGACCGCCTCGTCCTCGTTGAGCGGGCCGTTAACCGGCGGCTGGGCGGCCGGGGTGGCCGTCCCCGGGATGCTCACGCTGGTCGGCACGGCCGGCGCCGCCGTGCCGGTACTGGCCGCGCGGCGGGGCAAGTCCGGTGCGGCGGTCGGCGTGCTCAGGGATGCCAGGATCGCCGGGGCGGTGGGGGTTGGCGCCACGGTCCGCAGATTACTCAAGGTACAGCCCGGCGCCAGCACCAGGGTGGCGCCGAGCGCCAGCACCAGGCCCATGCCCCGCCAGCCGCGGGGCGCCCGCCGTAGAAGATCCCGCATCGTGTTCCACCATTCCTTAGTCGTCAGTCGTCAGTCGTCAGTCGTCAGTCGTCAGTCGTCAGTCGTCAGTCGTCAGTCGCCAGTCGGCAGTCGGCAGTCGTCCGTATTCGCTAACTCAAAACTCAAAACTCAAAACTCAAAACTCGTACTCAGTACTCAGTACTCAGGACTTTTAACTCAGCACTTCGTCATTATAGCACGGGGGGGCGCTAGCCGGCGAGGTCGACGCTGCCGTCGGGCTGCACCTGGATCGCCAGCGGGGGCAGGGGGCGGCGGGCGGGGCCGCGGACGGGCACCGCGCCCGCCGCCGGGTCGTAGAGGGCGCCATGGCAGGGGCAGGCCAGCAGGTGCCGCGCGGGGCTGTAGCCGACCGTGCAGCCCTGGTGGGTGCAGACGGCGCTATAGGCCACGTAGCCACTCGCCAGCCGCACCAGCACGCCGGGCTCCCCCGTCTGCGCGTTGACGAAATCCAACCCCTCGCCGACCTGCAGACTCCCCGGTCCCGCGATCTGCACCGCGCCGCTGGCCAGCGTGGGCGTCGGGCTGGGGACAAAGGGCGGCGCCCACGCTGGCCAGCGGCGCGG